>CAZHLC010000183.1:0-7290 GCA_964532545.1 uncultured Leptospiraceae bacterium
ACCGTGCTCTAATGTATCTGAAGGCAGATAAATATATTTCTGCTTACCGCATTTTATGGATACTGATTGTCGTAGTAGGGGGCATCATTCCCAAAAACACTGCAGTATGGTCGACCGCTGAAATTTTTAATGGCTTTATGGCGCTACCCAACCTGGTTGCCCTGCTTTTACTCTCTGGTGTGGTGGCCCATGAGACCAAACGCTTTTTTAAGAAGTACCCCCATCGCCATGATCTGGCTATCAGGTTTTATGTATTACTGCTGGGCATCTTGCCCAAGAACAAAATGTCAAAGACCTTTGGCATGGTGGCTGGGCTGCACCTACCTCGTTTTATCATGATACCGGTACTGTTAGCCTTTGCCCGCATTTATAAAATCAATGTGAGCGAAGCCGAACTTGAGCTGAAAGATTATCCGTCATTAAACAAGTTTTTTACCCGGGCCTTGAAAAACGGGGCCCGCATAGTAGACCCAGGCACCCATGTGATTGTTTCACCGGTCGATGGCACAGTGCTGAAAACAGGCGATCTCTCTGATGGCATAGTTATGCAATCAAAGGGCATTGAATCTTCGCTGCAAGACCTGCTGGGGGCCCGTACTTATTTCAAACGGTTTCTTGGTGGCAAATATGCAACCATATATCTTGCCCCAAAAGACTACCACCGCATTCATGCCCCCTGCGCCGGCCAAATTGTAGGCTATTATTACCAGCCGGGTAAGCTGTTTCCGGTGAATGAGATTGCTGTTGAAACGATTAATCGCCTGTTCTCGCGTAACGAAAGGCTGATCACCTATATTGAAACCAAGTTTGGTCTGGTGGCCATGGTAAAGGTGGGGGCCACCAGTGTTGGCAAAATCAAGGTTACCTATGATAACGATGTGACCACCAATCGCTGGTTTCGTATACCCAAAGAGCACTTCTATAAAGAAGAAAAATTTGTTCAGAAAGGTGACGAAGTTGGCCGTTTTGAGATGGGCTCAACGGTTATGCTTTTGTTTGAAAAGGGCAGTGCAGAGTTGCTTGAGCTTGAAGAAAAACAGAAGCTGCGCTTTGGCCAGCCCATCGGTATCTTCAAAGAAGGTGAAGAAGGTAAGGTTGAAAATGAAGAATAAAGTTGCCATTGTCGGGCTGGGGCGCATGGGCTCGGCCATTGCCAAATCTTTGCTTAAGGCATCTTATGAAGTACATGGCCATGACACTAACGAAGATGTGCAGAAAGAATTTAAAAACTATAAAAACAAACTGGTATTTCATAAACGCCTCGAGAGCCTGATTGCTGAGGGTTTACCGGTTATTCTGGCAGTTAAACCCTCGCTGGTGAAAAAGATACTGGCAGAGATTGATGACAACCGCCTGGTTATATCAATTGCTGCAGGTGTAAGTATTGGTTTTCTTAATGCCAGCCGAGCCAAGGCCGGGCCCATTGTGCGGGCCATGCCAAATACTCCTTTGCAGATTGGCCAAGGCATAACCTGCCTGATTGAAAATGAATTCTGCACCGATGCCGAAAAAGATTTTACCTATGAAATATTTGAGACCGGCGGCGATGTGGTCTTTCTTGATTCTGAAAGCAAAATGCATGCGGTCACTGCCTTGTCAGGTTCTGGGCCTGCTTTTCTCTATCTTGTTCTACAGGCTCTTGAAGATGGCGGGGTACTTATGGGGTTGCCCAGAGAGCTGGCACGCCAGCTGGTTATGCGCACCACCAGTGGGGCAGCAAGTCTGCAGAAAAAAACCAATGCCTCACCACAAGAGCTTATTCACGAGGTCACCTCACCCGGCGGAACAACAGTGCAGGGTTTGAAAATATTAAAAAAATTCGGCGTTGAAAACGCCATTCAAGACGCAATTAGATTTGCTACCGAGCGTTCATTGCAGATCAGCAGGGCATTGAAGGCTGGTGACACAAAATCTTGAAAATTCGATAATCAATTTCTTTGCAAAGCAGCACAGGCTGGCAAAGGGCAGGGGCATCGGAGATGATGCAGCCCTGCTGCCCATTAAGCAGGGCAACCTGGTGGTTGCCTCAGACACCATTGTTGAGAACGTTCATTTCAGTTTTAAATTCTGTAGCCCGGTCGATGTGGCTATAAAGCTGCTGCATACCAACATCTCAGATCTGCTGGTCAAGGGCGCTAAGGCCCGCTATGCTGTTCTCAACGCCCAGATTGACAAGCAGCTGGCTGCTGATAAAAAACGATTAAACGGTTTTTTACGCACATTCTCAAAAAAACTCAAAGAATATGATATTGAGCTTCTGGGGGGTGATACCTGCAGGTCAGCCACCACGGCCTTTTCTTTAACCCTGCTGGCAGATTGCAAAACTTTCTTTGCGCGCGAGAATAAGAAGATCAGCATTGGTGATCAGCTTGTTGTACGAGGCGAACTTGGTGGTAGCTCTTATGCTCTTGAGTGCCTAAAAAAGAGAAAGTCTCTTTCAAGGGCCGAAAAGGCCAGATATACAAGACCATCTGTGTTTTTTGATACACCGGGCTGGCTGCAAAAGCACAAGGCCCTGGCCAGCCTCGATCAATCTGACAGTATTTTTGAGGCCTTTGAAACTCTGGCCCGGGCAAACAAGGTCAAGCTTGAAATTGACCTTGAAAAGCTGCCATTCATAAAGAAGCTTATTAAAACCAGAAATATCGATTGGTCGAAGCTGCTGGCTTCGGCCGAAGACCTGGCTCTGGTCGCCATTGTTCCCCCTGCGCAGCAAGTGAGAGATGCAGCCATTGTGGGCCGGGTGAAAACGACTAAGAAAACCGGGCTGATTTTTCAGGCGGGCGGTTCTGAAATCAAGATGAATAAACAGCTGCTTTACCAGCATTTTTCATAGATTTCTATTTGACAAGGTGTCAAAATATGCTCTTTCGGCAGTTCCATGAAACGCACATTTCAACCGTCAAATCTGAAGCGCAACCGCACTCATGGTTTTCGCTCACGCAACGAAACCAAGGCCGGCCGCGAGGTTTTGCGCCGTCGCCGCCGTAAAGGCCGTGCTAAATTAACTGTTTCAGACGAGCGCCGCAAGATTCATCGTTAATTCACCGGGTATTCTCTTGAAGCAAAGAGAAGCCTTTGTTTCGCTTACCTCAAAAAAACAGATTAGCAGGCTTTTTAAAGAAGGCCGCGTTTTCAAAAGCAAAAGTTTTCTAGTGCGCTATCTTACAAAGTCTCAGACACCCCCTGAGGTGCTCTTGGCTGTTTCGAAAAAAATTGGCAAAAGTAATGAGCGTAATAAAATCAAAAGGCGCCTTCGGGCTGCTTTATTTGAGGTGTTGAAGTACAGCCCCGAAAAACCGGCCGTAAGTCTGGCGATTATTCCCCGTCGCTCGGTTTTAACCATGCCATTTGGGCAGCTGGTAAAAGAAGTAACCTCTTGTATGGGCAAACTGTGAAACTGGTTAACCGAATTCTGGCTGCCCCCTTTTTGTTATTAATCGCTTTTTATAGAAAGCTGATCAGCCCCATGCTGGGCTCAAGCTGTCGCTTTTACCCAACCTGTTCAAAATATGCCGAACTCTGTTTTACCTACCTGCCCTGGTATAAGGCGATTTATTATACAATATGGCGCATTTTGCGCTGCCAGCCCATGTCTGAAGGCGGTGAAGACTTTCCACCAGGGGTCGACCCGGCCGTTCTTTCAAATGACCCTTGATGGGCTGAAGAGCAGGGCTGGGTCTATCTAATCTGGGCCCGTTATCAGATTCAATAAAATTGACGGGCTGTTTCAAAGCTGGGTAGTGGCAGCATGGCTAAAGAAATTACTCTGATCATGATTAAACCCGATGCCGTTGCTGACGGCCATTCAGGTAAAATTTTACAAAGAATTGAAGAAGAAGGCTTTGTGATTAAAGGGCTGAGAAAGCTTAAGTTGAGCCTTGAGGGCGCCCAGAAGTTTTACGAAGTTCATAAAGAACGCCCCTTCTTTGGTGAGCTGACAGAATTCATGTCATCTGGCCCTATTATTGCCGCATCACTCGAGCGCGATAATGCCGTGGCCCACTGGCGTGAGGTCATCGGTGCCACTGACCCGGCCGAAGCAGCTGATAATACCATTCGTAAGCTGTATGCCCGCTCAAAGGGTGAAAACGCCGTACATGGTTCAGACTCGGTTGAGAATGGCCAGTTAGAAACCTCTTTCTTTTTCAGCCAGCTAGAGCTGGTGTAAATGTCAGCCTCATCAATGATTGCCAACGGCAGTATTGATGGGGCCTTTAAAAAATCTTACGATTCACATCGCAGAAAATTTCAGCAGAAGTATGCTGCTACCCTGCAGAAGACCAGTTTTGCCGGGGCACCTGCCGGTTTAAAAAAAGCAGTTTTGTATAGCCTGAATGCCGGCGGTAAAAGGTTACGGCCGGTTTTGTGTCTTGAAAGCAGTAAGCTGGCCGGTCTGGGGCCAGCCGCAGCCATGGCCTGTGCTACGGCCTTTGAATGCCTGCATACCTATTCACTGGTGCATGATGATTTACCGGCTCTTGATAATGATGACCTGCGCCGCGGCAAACCGGCCAATCATAAAAAGTTCGGTGAAGACGTAGCCATACTGGTAGGTGATGGGCTGCAAACTGTGTCGTTTGAACTCATTGGCAATGCGGGCCTTGACAGCGGGGTCATCTCAGCTTTTGCCCAGGCAGCGGGTGTCGCTGGCATGGTGGGTGGCCAATTTATGGATATTCACAGCCCGGGGCAGAAAAGTAAAACTTATCTGCAGACCATGCATTCATTAAAAACAGGCCGACTGATTGAAGCCTCGGTTATGCTGCCTTTTCTTCAGCTGCAGCCACGGCAGACTTCATTAAATAAAAAAAGAGCAGGTTGGGCCCAGAAGCTGGGTAAACTGTTTCAGGTGGTTGATGATATTCTTGATGAAACAGCGGCCGCCAGTACTCTTGGCAAAAGCGCTGGCAAAGACCGGCAGAGTGGTAAACTTACTTATACCTCTGTCTATGGGCTGCAAAAAGCCAGAAAAATTGCTGAAGAGCTTTGCAGTGAATTATCTACCCAGGCAGACAGGTTATTCGAAAAGTCATCACTCTACAAGCATATAGCCGTCTATGTTCTCAACCGGCAGCTTTAATGCGCCTCGATCAAGCACTGTTACAAAAACAACTGGTAGGCAGCCTGCAAGAAAGCCAGTCGCTGATTCTGCAGGGGCGGGTGCTGGTCAATGAACAGCCTGTAACCAAGGCCGGCTTTGCCGTTAAAGATACTGATGTGCTCAGGGTTAAGCCCGGTAAAGACTGGGTTTCGCGGGGCGCTGAAAAGCTGAAACCTCTTTTAACGCAGTTCGGCTTTGAGGTTCGCGGCCGCAAATTCTTTGATATCGGTTCATCTCATGGGGGTTTTACCCAGGTTTTGCTGCAGGCTGGCGCAGAGAAAGTTGTCTGTGTTGATGTGGCCTATGGCTTTTTACATCCGCTGTTGCGCTCTGATGAGCGGGTTATTGTGAAAGAACGAACCAATATCTGTGATATGGCCGTTGAAGATCTACCTCTGGTGCCAGACGCCTTCGTGATGGATGTTTCGTTTATTCACCCTATGAAGGTTTTGCGACATTTAAAAACCCTTCTTGAACACTGCGAGGGTATCGTGCTATTTAAACCACAGTTTGCCGCGGCAAGCAGTGAACTTGAAAAAGGTATTATAAAAGAAACTGCCATTGCCGGGGTGCATCATGATTTTCAAACACAACTGGCTGAAATCAACATTGAGGTCGTCAAATACGCTGATTCGCCAGTAAAAGGCAGAAAAGGTAATCAAGAGACCCTTTACTGGCTGCGCTGGTAGCAGCTTTTTAAAAGACCAGTTTGCTGCCGAGCAGTATACCCCAGAAGGGTTTGCGCCCCCTTGGTGCTGTAGAGCTCAAGAAGCTGTTCGAATCATAAAACTTTTGCGGTAAAAAAACTGCAGCCTTAGTATATAGAGTAAAGTAGCGGTTAAAAAAATAATCAAAGGCTAAATCAACTTCTGTGCCCAGCATCTTGCCCAGTCGTCGTTGAAATGCGCTGGCCCCTGACTCAAAGCTCTCTGCTGAGCTTTTAGCTGTATCAAACAGCAGCCAGCCATCAACAGCCAGCTTAAAGTCTTTTATAGCAAAGCTGAACCCGCTGTGCAGCAACAGGGTGCCTGCCTGGCGTTCGCTGGCCAGACTGTTCTCTGCGTAACCCGAGGTTTCGGTCAGGGCACTTGGGTGCATGCCATAGAAACGACCTAAGAGCAGGCCACCGGCATGTGAGCCCTTAAAGCTGATGAAGCCATGGTTTGTTTTGCGACCATAGCGGTTGTAGCTGGCACCCTCAGCAAAAAAACCATCAAGGGCAAATGTAAAATGTGAGTTCGCATAGGCTAGACCCGCACCTGCCGCCATACCGTTAGCTTTAACATCAAGGTTGGCCCCGCCGGCCCCTGGTTGTTTACGATCAATACCTTCAGAGAGAGCAAACTCTGCAAAAAACTCGAGATGGCCTATACCCAGCAGCCAGCGGCTGCCGGCCATAGTTACAAAGTCATTGTCGGCGAAGTTGCCTGTTGCACCATTGCTGGCCCGATCAGCACCACTGCCCAGAACTGCACCGAAGCGACTGTAGAAAGCAAACAGTCTTGCCTGTAGAAAAGTGCGCTCTACAGCTATAGGCTTCCAGTTCAGTAGATTGAGGCTGTCGTAGACCAGACCATGGCGCAGAACGAGATTATCACCCCTGAAATCAGCAATGCGCTGGTTGTCATTGCTGAAGTCACGCAGGTAGTTTACTCTTCGAACATCAGCCGAAGCAGCCTGAAATATGTCGACAGCCAGCAGGCGAAAGCGGCCGATCTCGTTATCAGATAAGTTGAGAGTGACCGCATCAAGGTAGTCGCGCAGCAGATAGTCTCGATCAAGGCCACCAATTTCAAAAAACTGGCGACCGATGGTAAAAGAAATTTTTTGCTTTTTAGTCTTGAGAAACCAGGCGGTGACATTAAGGCTGGCAAACTGAAAAGTTTCAGAGCCCCGGTCTGTACTTAACTGGTCATTGTTGGTTGAGTTGCCAGCCAGCTGGTCATTGCCCCAAAGACCATTTTTGAATATTTCACCGTTGAAAAACAGTTTATTGGTTAAGGTAATTTCAGTTCGCAAAAACAGGCGAGAGTAGGCCAGGTTCAACTCATCGTCAGTTTCGCTGATTGAGCTGGCTGATTCTTCACCGAGGGCGCGCAAGTCAGCGTTTTCGAAATGCACCCCTTCGGCAATCAGGCCCAGCTGATACCGAAAGCTCTGGATAATTGTAGATTTCTTAGAGGCAG
>CAZHLC010000184.1:0-7265 GCA_964532545.1 uncultured Leptospiraceae bacterium
AGAAACACATAGGTTGGCTGCAGAAAGGGTTTTGTGTCTTCTCTGGTCGCAGCCGGTTTGCCCCTTTGAGCAACCACTTTATCATTCGCATAGAGAGTATATGCAGAGCTGACCGTCGGAATTCGCAGTGCAGGCTGCTTTAAATCAGGGGGAAGGTTGATGATGAGCCTGGCCGTGCCATGGCCATCAGAAGACATACCCTTTACCCCTGACCAACTGTCTGATACATCTAAAAGAGCATCGGGCTTGAGGTTTTCGTTCACAAAGTCGCCGGGCTTAATAAAACGTTGTGCAAAAAACTGCCAGGTGCCTTTGATACGAACAATCTGTTCAGAATCATCGTTTAGCCCCGTTAATTCAAGTTTACCTTTTACTGCAGTCTGGGGTATGGAGAATATAGCCCCGGTGAAAATGTAAAAGAAAAGCAAAGTACGGGCCATGGCCATCAAAGCCATCTCGTTTCAGGTGTGCTTTGGCAAGTATATTAATTCTTTCGAAACAGCCCTAGAATTTGCTGGCGATAAACCCAGCCCAGCAGGCCAAGGCCAATCAGAGGTAGAATATAAAGCAACCCTTTCAGCAGCCAGAGTAGGCCATTGAGCAAAAAGACCAGTGCTTCTACATAATTGGGCAGCTCAATGACCGGGGTCTGCCTGGGGCCGCGCAGGTTTATGTTCACCTTGGCCCACTTGATGCGGTCTTCAATGTTCCATTGAGCCATGCGGGCGGCATCGCGTCTATCTTCGGCCTCGGCCACCAGCTTTTCGCGCTCGACCCACGTTTCGCTGTTGGGGGTGCCACGCAGGGCGTTGGCGCGCCGGCGCTGGCGTAGACTTTGGCGGTTGATATCGAGGCGCTGTCGTACATGCTCACCTGTATGGTCTGCTGTTTGTATTTTTTCAGAAAGCAGTCTGCCCAGCCCATCTGCATTCTGTAGAAAGCGGTACAGGTTTTTGCTTTCGACTATAACCCTGCTATTAACTTTTTCATGCCTTTCAAGCAGGGCATGTGACTCTTGCATATAACCGTATTTGTCTACCAGGGCCATTAGCCTGGCCCGTGAGCGCTGAAAACTGTCGGTTTCAAAATTCAGATTAACATGATATTCAAGCATTCTGTCTTGTACCGCAGAGTTTCGGGGAAAGTAAATACGCGGAGAAAACAAAATTGTCTTACCGTCACGGCTGATGGTCACATCACCTGATTCAACTTTTTTCTTGGCAGACGTTAATCGACGATTCTGGGCAAGAACCAGGCGCTGGTTTCTTTTGTCTCTGCGCAATGTTTTTGAGTACCTGCCTGAGGTGTTTTGACCTTTATAGCCTGGGGCAAGGTTTGAGTTTAAACTGCCGCTTGTGAATGAGCTGCCCTGAAAAGATTCTTCAGCGACCTTTTTCGTTTCGACCCCGTCTTTAATCTGAGAAAATGAGATTTCTTTATCACTGAGCGAAACAAGGTTATCAATCTCTGCATCGCCTTCTAGCAGGCCGCTGCGAATATTATTCACATCAAAAACCAGCAACAGGGCAATACCCATGGCCAGACCCGATGAACCAATCATCAGCCCAGTCTGCCATCTTTTTTGAAAGAGGCTGACGCTGCGTTTGATTTTATCGGTAACAGTTTCTTGCTCGAGCATCTTCTGTTCAAGCCGGTGGTAGAAATTATCAAA
Source organism: uncultured Leptospiraceae bacterium (assembly GCA_964532545.1). GTDB lineage: Bacteria > Spirochaetota > Leptospiria > Turneriellales > CAZHLC01 > CAZHLC01. The sequence goes on from CAZHLC010000184.1 coordinate 1,673, forward strand.
GGGGTGCTGTTTGAGAAAGGCCTGGTCTGCCTGGTTGATTTCTACCAGCTTCTGTTTAAGGCCTTTATCTTGCTCAATGGCCTCGGCCACCATTTTCATTTCTTCAGGTGGTAACTCGGCCAGCGCATAGCGCTCAAGTTGCCACATTTGAATCGTAGGTTTACCAGGCATGAAGGGCCCCCTGTTCTGCTGCATGAAGCTTTCTTCTCAACTTGGCTAAACGTTTGCGCACACCCGATTTTGACATGTTCACCTCGCGGGCTACCTGCTCGAGGGTCATTTTGTCGAGGTAATGCATAACGGCGATCGCTACTGTATCGGGTTTCTCATCTGCGAACAACCGATTCAGGGTATCTTTGGTGATGGTTTCTTTTTCGAGGTTCTGTTTCGATTTTTCGTTTTCACCTGCATATTCAGAGTAAATGAGTTTTTTCTTTGAGCGAATTTTGTTCAGGCAGATATTCGTTGCAATGCGCTGCAGTAAAGCTGAAGGGTACTGAACCTTCATATCTTTGCGCTTGAGTAATTGCATGAATACATCTTGCATAGCATCGTATGCCAGATCATCATCTTTTAATATATATTGGCAACGTCGGTACACCATAGGGCCGTACTTTTCATAATATTGCCTGATCTCTTCACTTGACATGCCAGCCTCGTTGTTATTAAATTAGACAGAGAAGGGTAAAAAAAGTGGTACTTCTTTTTTTGCGAAATTCGACGAAAAATTGAGCCAGGGCAGAACAAATAATCGAAGTATTATGACTCTTTATCTAAACGGCCCGCTTAATTGCAGAACACGCAACATTAAATTATCCTTGCCAAAATAGCATTGTGGCTATGATTTCAATATGGCAGAGCAGAAGCAGCCATTAATTCTAGTCATTGACGATTCTGAAGATTCGCGCGAACTTCTGAACGACATACTTGAAGATACCTATCGCATAATCACAGCACAGAATGGCATCGAGGGGCTGGCCAAGGCCATTCGACTGCGACCCGACCTTATTATTTCAGATATCAGCATGCCCAGGCTAGATGGGTTGTCGATGGTACGAAAGATTAAAGAGTTTGAAAATGTGCGTGAGATTCCGGTTATTCTGCTTACCGCCTTTCATGATGATGAAATAAAAATAGATGGCTTTATCTCGGGCATCGATGGTTATATTGAGAAGCCATTCGAGCCCCGTGAATTGCGGGCCCGGGTCGAAACCATTCTAACCAAGCATGCAAGTAATGAACGCCTGCGCAAGCGCAGCCGAGAAGTTGAGCAGCAGCTTGAGACCTCTCGGTTGATTCAGAACCAGATTCTTCCCAGTCATATTCCCGATGTGCCGGGTTATTCGCTTTATTCGAGATACCATTTTGCCGAGAAGATTGGTGGCGATCTTTACAACTTCAGGTTGCATGATACCCTGTTTGATATCTTTATTGCTGATGTATCGGGCCATGGCATTCCCGCAGCCCTGATCGCCGGTATGGTTCACGTAGCCTTTGATCTGTACTCAAGAGAGAGCAGGGGCCTGGTCGACCTGATGGAATATCTTGATCAGATTATCTATGAGCGTACCGGACAGAACTACTTTGTAACGGCCTTCTTCGGTCGTATTGATTTAAAAACAGACAAGTTTACCTACGTTAATGCCGGCCATGTCAGCCCGGCTATTCTAAAGCCCTGCCAGAATAGCCGCATCATTGAATTAAAGTCAAAAGGCACCCCCCTGGGGCTGTTTGAAAAAGAGTACAAAAAAGAAGCTCTGCGATACCAGGCAGATGAGGTACAGCTTGAAAAGGGCGATCGTATATTGCTGTTTACAGACGGCATTATTGAGCATGCGAACCCGGGCGATGAACTTTTCGGTTTACCAAGGCTGTATGACCTGCTCGAGAAGCGGGTTTCGCAGCCACCCGGGGTGTTTGCTGAAACGATCTTTGATTCTGTTAAAGTCTTTGCAGGCCAGGCCGAGACCCTTGATGATATGACCCTGATTGTGGTAGATAAGGTTAAGTAGGCATTACCTGCCAGGGCGCACCGCAATGCTGTTGCTCCACTCGCTTTTGCCGGCCTGGTTGATTCCCCTGACTCTGTAAACAGAGTCTGCATCACCGGTGTCATCGATGAAGTGGTTGAACTGCACACATTCGTTGATCTTCTGCCATTCGCCGCCAGCACCTTTACGAATCACCTGATAAACAATGGCTTCTGGCATATTGCGCCACTGTAAGACGTTGCCTTTGGCGTCTGGTTTCACTACAAGGTCAAGCACCTCGCCCGCCGGCAGAGCTATACTCTGTTGCTCAAACTGTGACTTGTTATCTTCAGCCAGTCGTTCTCTGGCCATCTCTTCAATCTCTTTACGAAATTCAGGATAACTCTGTAAAATTCTATTCATATCATCTGCACTGAGCAGATAGAGATCGCAGAAATCATTGGTGCGCACGCTGGCCGAGCGGGGCTGGTTAAGAATAAGGGCCATTTCACCAAAGAAGCCACCCTCGCTTATGGTATCTAAGACGGTTTCGTCATCACCGATTAAGATCTCAACTTCTCCCCTTGCAATGAAAAACATCTCACTGCCAATCTCTCCCCGTCTGATTATATAGTCGCCCGGCAGGTACACCAGTGGTTTCAAACTGAGGGCCAATTTCTCTATAAGATCAGCGGGTGCCTTGGTGAATAGCGGCACTTTTTTGAGGATATTCGTATTCAGAAAAATGGCGATTTCAGAAGCCAGCGATCTGGGCATTTCGGCCAGAAGTTCTGATTCATCATGTACGAGGTCGTTGTTCCACAGATAGTTGTAGTAGTTACGTACCCTGAGTTGAACATCTTGCGGAATCTTGCGGTAAGTAAAAAAAGCATTAAGCTCTTCGATCTTTTCGGTAAAGCGGGCCTTGGCCACATCCATATTTGACAGCAGGGCGGCCACGTTACCAATTACGTAGCCATAGACGCCCACACCCAGAAACATAATGGTCATGGTATAGAACATCTGACCATTCGTTTTGGGAGTAATATCGCCGTAACCCACGGTCGTCAGCGTGGTCACCGACCAGTAGAGGGCCTGGGTATAACCGGCAAACAGGTCATCAGTCAGTTGAACCCCATCGAGCACAACCCAGACGCAGGCGATCCAGTGAGCCAGCAGCAATACCCAGAAGAGCATAAGGCTCAACCTGAAGACGCTTTGATTTATAAAGGCGCTGCCCGAACCCCAGCTGCTGGTTACCTGCGACAGCTTGGCGAGGCGCAACAGACGCATTAACCTGGCCAGCCTCAAGATTCTCAGAGTGCGCGGCGAAATAGGAAACATTCCCTCGAGCAGAAAATCAAACGGAACCGTTGAAAGAAAGTCAATGGTGAACCAGCCCTTCAAATAGTGTTTAGCAATATGCCGTTTTTTGGTTAGTTTCAGCCCCTGTTCTTCGACTGCGGTAATGAAGTTCAAGATAAGATCAATAGCGAAACTGGCGGTAATAAGCCAGTCGCCAAACAGCAGCCAGCCCTTCATCTCATAGCCCAGCGACAGGCGCATGGGTATTTCGATGGCGCAAATCACCACCAGAAACATGACGTATGAATCCCAGAATCGTTTTAACCGGTTATCTGCTCTGATCAGTAAAGCCACGAAATAAGCCTTTTTACCCTAGGGGTATTTTCGGCACATTTACTGGGCTTTTTAAGAGCTGTAATCGTGCTACTTTTTAATATAGGTAAAGGCGCGCGGGGCTTCACGCAGCACAACCTGGCCATGGGCCTCATCGCTGAAGGCGCCCGCTTCTTCTAATGCAGCCACCAGATTGTCGATCTGGTCTTCTGCCACAATCATGTCACAGATTTCACGCGCTTTCGGAATTGTTTTTTCGCTCTTTTCTGATGTTACGTTGTTGACCTTGCTGATGGTGGCCCCGGCGGCCCCATTGGCCATGGCGACTTTAACAAGTTCAGCGCTGACGCTTTCATTGCAGGTCAGGCTGAAGTCTATGCCTGAAAGATAAATCTGCTGCTTCTTTGAATCTTCATCAACGCCTGAGTGGGTACGCCAGCTGGCATCGCCCTTCATCTGGTCAATTACGGCCACAACCTGTTCAATGCTGGCGGCAGCCCGGCTTTTGCCCAGGGCGACTTTCATATTGATCTGCCCTTTTCTCAGAGGGTATTGCAGAATAAAACCCTTACCAGGCTGGTAAAGTTTGCCCGCATCTATCATCATCTGAAAAATAATGTCTACATCAAATTTACTGACGAAAATCTGAATAATATCTTTCTCTGCAGGTATGGTAATGCGCAACAGGCCCATCTTATCACGAATGCCCGTTCCGTAACCATAGGTAACCAGGGGCACACAGGTGCCGGTATCAAGCCCAATGCGGGCAATGACGTCACCCTGGCCGCGCTGTACGATACAGGTTATGCCGACAATGTCTTGCTGCAGGTGTATCTGCTCTGCCTGGGGCACGGTGATTCTATTTGGGCCCAGTTCTTCGTGACCCCTGGCCAGAGTCAGCTCTTCGCTGATTACAGTTCCCCGACCGGGCAGGTAGAGTTTGCCCACCTGGTTCACAAAATATAGAATCTCATCTTCGAGCTCTGGTGTCACCAGAAACTGAATGTGTTCTACCGGGTCGTCAACGATAACCGGGCCTGCTTTAAACACACCCATGATACCGGTTTTTTCTTCTAAAACTGGCGAACGCGCTACCCCCACAGACAGGTTGGTGATACCTATTTCAAGCAGGGCATCAATCATACGCTGCCCCAGAGTTTTATTAATAATGACGGTGATTCTGATTACTTGCTGTTTCATATCAGGCCGCCGCCGTTGCCCTGGCATCAGCATCATCAGTAGTTTCTTCTTCAAGCGCTTTCTTGCGGCGCCTTGTCACATTGAGACCCACCAGTGAAACGGCCAGAATGGGGCAGACCGAGGCCATGCTCAGAATACCAAAACCTTCAACCACCCCTACCTGACCACCGAGGCCGAGGCCCAGGGCCAGTACCAGGGGTACAGTAATAGGGCCGGTTGTTACACCTGCACTATCCCATGCAATGTTAACAAACTCTTCGGTAGAGATCTTGGTAATGATCAAAAGCAGGGCGTAGGGTGGTATGAGCAGATACGCAAGAGGAATATTCCACATGATCTTGGCGACCCCGATGGCAATACCAAAACCCACGCCGAGGGCAACAGTCTGCATCAACAGACTCTTTTTAAAAGTACCTACGGTGATCTCTTCAACGGTTAGACCAAGGGCGTTGAGGGCTGGTTCTGCCAGGGTGGCCCCATAGCCGAGAAAGAAGGCAAACAACAGCACCACCAGTGCGCCGCCGATACCACGTTCTGAACCAAACAGAGGCCCAATGATGGGTGTATATGAATACTGCCCCGATCATTGGGCCCCTGTTTGGTTCAGAAGGTGGTATCGGCGGTGCATTGGTGGTGCTGCTGTTTGCTTTCTTTCTGGGATACGGGGCGACGCTGGCTGAGCCGGCTCTTAATGCCCTTGGCATGACGGTCGAAGAAATTACCGTTGGTACTTTCAAGAAGAGTCTGTTAATGCAGACAGTTGCCCTCGGTGTAGGTTTTGGCAT
>CAZHLC010000185.1:0-2286 GCA_964532545.1 uncultured Leptospiraceae bacterium
GGACTCGAGTATTATACATGCATCTTCTTGTTATCCACTGCTGTCAAGGCTATCGCAGAACACCCCGCCATTAATGAAAAGCAGCTCACCGAAGCCGTATATCAAATCAGCGGCCGGCTGGGCCCAGAATTGGCTGCTGAATAAAGCTTGCGCCCTCTGAAATTCTGCAAAGTATTGTTATATGAAATATTTGCTGCTGCTCTCATTTCTTTTTACTGCCTCACTTTCGGCCCTCAGCTATGAGGCCGCCATTGCAAAAACAAAAAATCCCCGCAAAATAAATAAGTGGGTCGTAAACCCCGATAAGATTCTCAGCAAAAAACAGCAGGCTGCGCTCAATAAGCAGCTTACCCAGCTCGAAAAAAAGCATGGCATTGAATTTGCTGTGGTGCTCTATCGCAACCTCGAAGTGGCCAGCGTGAAACACTATACCCATCTGCTGTTTAACCGCTGGGGTATCGGCAAAAAGAAAAAGAACAACGGTCTGTTATTTGTGCTGGCCATTCAGCAGAAGGGCTGGGCTTTTGAGACAGGTTATGGCCTTGAATCAGTTCTGCCCGACTCGAAGCAGGGCACAATTGCAAGGCGCCATATGATTCCTCATTTTCGGGCGGGGAACTTTGGTCTGGGCGTATACGAGGGTATCGAGAAGATCATCGCCTTTTTGTCTAAACAAGAGCCATCGGCCTATGTGGCCGATACCGGTACCAGCAGCACTGTGGTTGAGACGGTGCCCCGGCGCGACTACGTTGAACTGCGCAACCGTTTTAATATTTTCGAGTACCTACTGATTGCCGCTGGCCTTGCTATTTTTGGTTATTATGCCTGGGGTTTGTTCAGACTGCGCAGAATGCCCAACAGTGCCGTAAAATATAATAAGCTGCGCTCAGACTTTTTTCTGCCGCTGTTGGGGGTTTCAATTTACCTCACTGCCGTTATTTCATGGCACTATACCAACCTGTTTGCCACCTTCTGGAACATTGTGCTGGTGGTCATCTTTATGACAGGCCTGCTGTTTCTGGCCCGGCGTATGATCAGGCGGGGCAGGCACCAGTGTGAAAACTGCGGCAGCCTTCATATGCACATGCTCGGTGAAAGAGAAGATGATGCCCACCTTGAAAAAGGCCAGCGGGTCGAAGAGCAGGTTGGTTCAAAAGATTATGATGTGTGGCAATGCGATTCTTGCAACCATATTCAGATCGACCCCTACGTGATGATGTCGCGCTACAGCAACTGTGAGAAGTGCAACTACAAAACCTATAAAATGACCGAGAGTAAAACCATCTCTTCACCCAGCTACTCGTCATCAGGCAAGGGTGTGAGAATCTACTCGTGCAAAAACTGTAATCACACGAAAAAAGATTATTATACCATACCGAAGCTGACCCGCACTACCTCATCTTCATCATCTTCTTCTTCATGGAGCTCAAGCTCATCATCTTCATGGAGTTCTAGCTCAAGCTCGTCATACAGCTCATCATCATCTTTCGGAGGTGGCTCATCAGGGGGCGGGGGGGCCAGTGGCAGCTGGTAGCCAGCAAAAACTCGCTACCTGGTTACGTGATAAAGAAATCAAGGGCGAGAAGTTTCAAGAAATTATACGACGGGCCGAAGAACTCAAGGCCGAGCAGAAAACCGATGAGTTTGCCTATCAGACCCGCCTCGAAGCCTTTAAAACGACCGCGCCCGACCTCGGCCTCAGCGAGCAAGAAATTATTGAAGCGGCCCGCCTGGTTGAGCAAGAAGAAGCCAGCCGCAAAAAGCTGCTGCGAAATATATTGATCGGCCTTGGCGTGGCGGTGGTGATCGCCGTTATTCCGGTGTTGTCGGCCCGCAGCTCGGCCAAAAGCAAAGTTTCAAAAATTACTCAGGCCTATGAAGAGGTGCGCCTGCAGCAAGAGCGGGCCATGGCAGTCAAAGGCCAGCTAAAGACTCTGATTCAAGAAAGAGATAAGGTTTTTTATGAGCAGTACAAACTGGCCATCGATAAGGCCGGCGGGCCAGAGCTTTTAAAAATTCTGGCCCGCTTGTCGGCTACTCATCGTGACGATGAGGCCTTTTTGAAGCTGATGGATGAAGTCACCGGTGGCATCAACCGCATTACCGTGGCCAACCGCCGCTATAGCAACGCCTACTACAAATTCGAACGTTCGCTGGCCTGGTTAGAGAAGAAGATGATCTCAGCTGAAGATTTTCCGCCAAAGCCCGCTGGTAAGAAGTTTGAATTGAAGCATGGCCACTAGGCAGGAGTGCAAAACAAGATGCATATGATTGGTAAGTGGGCAG
>CAZHLC010000185.1:2296-7263 GCA_964532545.1 uncultured Leptospiraceae bacterium
AATATACTTGAGCTGTCACTCTGAAGACTTCGGCAGGCTCAGTGCAGGCTGTGCGACGAGTCTCAGCTTTGATACGCCTGCGACTTTGAACAGTAACTAATGCCTTGCCACCACGAGACTCTTCGGCCTCTGGCCTCAGAGTGACAGCTTATACTGCCTGGCGAATCTTGTCAGCCGCTTTTGCGGCTGATCTTGTTTATCTTGTTTTTTAAACGCCTTGATTAGGCAGTTTTACCCTGGGCCGAAATGGTTCCTACAAATTCAATTTTCGGTTCAGGAAAACCATTGAATTTCGAGGCATAAACCACAGAATATGCCCCTGTTCCCTTCAGGGTGAGAATATCACCATACTTGGGGTCGGGTAGGTCGGCTTCGAACATGGTATCAAGTGAGTCGCAGCTGGGCCCGGCCAGGGTTACCCGGCGCAGTGGGCCTGAGCCATTGCTGGTGAGGGGGTAGGTCATGCCGTCGATAGCTTCCATCAAGCCGCCAAAGATACCCACATCGGTAAACACCAGGGTCTTCTCATCACGCTCGGCCACCCCAATCACCTGGGTATACATGGTGCCGGCATCGCCGGTGATCACCCGGCCTGGTTCGGCAATAAGATCAGTTGGTTCATAACCGTCAGCCTTCCACCGTTGCAGGTGTTCGCTGATCACTTCGCCGATGGCCTGCAGTGACGGTATGGGGCGCCCCAGAAAAATCGGAAAACCCCCGCCAATGTTTAGAATGGTGGGTTTCAGCCCGTAGCTCTGGGCCATTTTTATGGCCTTGTAGCTTAATTCAAGAGCCGTATGCCAGGGGCCCAGGGCCTCGCACTGTGAACCTACATGAAAGGTAATACCTGAGAGCGGTATCTGGTGTTTCTGCATGTAGGCAAAAATATCGTGCCAGAACTTCTCTGATAAGCCAAACTTCTGGCTCAGGGGCCAGATGCTTTCGTTGTTAGGCACATGAATACGAAATATAGGTTTAATTTTATCTTTAAAAGCCTTGTACTTTTCAAGCTCGCCAATCGAGTCAAAAGATTGAATGGCCACGTCAGCTTCAAGGGCGTGCTCGATTGATTCAATTTTCTTAACAGGGTTTGAAAATACAATGTTTTGCGCATCGACACCCAAGTTCATCAGGCAATCGAGTTCGTAGACAGAGGCGATCTCAAAATGAGAACCCTGACCGCGCAAGAGTTCAATAATCTCACGGTGTGGGTTGGCCTTGATGGCATAGGCAATACGAAAGCCTGGCAGGGCCTGGTCTAATTCGTTGTATTTCTCGGCAATCTTGTTCTTGTCGAGAATTAGAAGTGGTGTCTGCATAGTGTGCCCTCATTGTAAGTTTCTCAGCGACCCTGTGGGTCGTCTCTGCCGGTCAGAGATTAAGAAAAACTCTGGGTTTCTTTAACCGGCTGGCCAGATTGCTCTGCCAGGCCCAAAGAAAGCATGCCTTAGTGGCGCCCATGTTTTCAGCCTTTGGCTGAAAACTCCAGTTTTGAAGTATGGCTACTTCAAGCAGTTTCCCCCGGGGGAAACGCTCATTATATAAAATTCACACTGAAGTGCCCAAAAAAAATATGCAGTTAAGTGCATAAGAACGCAGCCAGCAAATTTAGACGCAGCATAACTATGCAGGGTTCAGTTTTGTTTTTGGCACCTGGCAGCGGTTTCAGCAATTGTATAGTACTTGACGGTACTTTCGCAGACATTTTGCTTAACTGCGTACATTTTCCATGATTAAAGCGGCCTTACTCAGTTTATCTATCTTCTTTGTGTTTACCTCTTTTGCATGGGCCCAGGTGGTTGAAGAAGAGGGTGAAGCCCCCTCAGAAGACCAATTCATGACCATCGAAGAAAAAGAGAACCGCTATCGGGGGCTCAATGTCAAACGCGCTGGAAAGTACTCATTCGGGGTTTCAATCGGTATCATACCTGATCTGGGCAATATGTCATCGGCAGGCCCCAATCTTGAGCAGATCAACAACGAGATGGAGAGGGTGGTCAGCCTCTATAACCAGACCAGCCCCTCGGCCCCGGCCGACTTCAAGTCTGAAGGTAACCGCGAGGCGGCGGCCAAATCGGCCATTGGTATTCCTATAGGGTTTTACTTCTATTATACTTCTGAGTTTTTTCTGGTTAGATCTGGTTTTAACTATACCAGTTCAATCACGGCCGTGAATGAATTTACTGGTTCACAGAATTCTGCTACAGTGAGCAACACCTCTGGCCTGTTTACCGCGGGCGAAACCATCAGGGTGAGCTCACGAATCAAGATGTCTTACTTTGAAATTCCCCTTACTTTGGCCCTGCGCCTGGTGAATGTCTGGGGCAGTGCCATTTACTTTGGTGGTGGGCCCTCATATTTTATCGGTGGCTGGCGCCGCGAGAGTGTAAAAAACAACGTAAGCACCGTTAAATATACTGGCAGCCTGCCCGATGTTGATGTGTTTTTCGCCACGGCCCTTGGGTACCATTTTGTCATTGGTGGCGAGGTTTATATCAATCAAGACATTGCGCTTACAGCAGAGTTTATTATTTCTCAGGGTATAGCCGGCCGGGCCCGCGACCGGGTAGTGGCAAAGAGCGTTAATGTGCTCAAAACAGAATCACAAGAATCACTGGGCATTGATGACCCCGAAGAAATACGTATGGGTGCCGGCGGCATAGAATCAGGCTCTGAATCTGCCGAGGTGCAGTTCGGCGGGTCAGGCCTCAATATTGGTGTGAGGTATCTGTTGTGAAAGCATTGCTGGTTTTTCTGCTATCTGCGCCTCTTTTTGCCGGTGGTTTAACAGTGGGGCTGTCAACAGGTATCAACCCTAACGTGATGGATTTTAACAGTTCGGTAACCAAGAGCCAGATTCAGCTCGGTAACTATGTTGAATCAGATAATCTGCAGAACGCTGGTAACAGTTCGATCGGTTCAACTTCTTCAAGTATCGTAGGTATTCCCCTGGGGTTTAATGTTCGTTATGTAGAGCGTTTCTTTATTATCAGGGCTGCGTTTTTATATCATATTGCATTGGGGGGAACCAACTCGATCACCACAACAGTAAACTCGGTTACCCGCGAGGTCTCTGAATCTTATGACATGAGAATGTTTGAGATACCTCTTACTTTTGCCTTCAATATACGTAATGATGAATTTACCCGTTTCTACGCCGGGGCCGGGCCTTCTCTGTTCTGGGGCTCAGCAAAGGTTACCTATGACAATGGCGACCCCACCAGACTCGCCGATGAAGATATTTATACCGGCGCCACTCTGGGTGCCCACCTGCTGATTGGGGGTGAAGTCAGTGTTTCACGTGAGCTTTCAATATCGATGGAAGTTGTTTTCAACTATGGCAACAAAGCCCCGGTTACCGACGATGCGGTTACCCCCCTGAACTCAAGCTCGGGTGAACCACAAGATGCTGAGACTACCACAGCCCCTGATATTCTGGGAATTTACAATATTCAAGATGACAATAAGTTTGTCTCATATGACCCCGAGCACCCCAACGGCCTCGATTTTAATGGTTTTCAATTGATCTTTTCTGTGAATTATTTTGCTGCCATACTATGAGATTGTTCTGCTACATACTCACCGCAATTCTGCTGTTGGGCCTTGCTGCACCGGCCTTTGTTTCAACCCAGCAGATCTGGGCTCAAGATTTTGAAGATGACGATGCCTTCGATGAAGATGAAGAAGAAAGCAAAGAAGTCGAAACTGATGAACCCGAGAAAGAACAGCCTGAAAAAGAAGAGCAGGTAAGCGAAGACGAAGATGCCTTCGAAGATGAAGAAGAAGATAAAAAAGAAATAGAGGCCGAGAAAAAAGAAGACGAACTTGAGCGCAAAAAAGAAGAAGAGCGTCTGAAGAAAGAAGAAGCTGAACGCGAAAAAAAGCGTAGGGCCGAAGAAAACCGCCGTAAAGCCGAAGCAGCTGCGGCCGAAGAGCGGCTGCGCAAAGCAAAGAAAAAAGCTGAAGAGCAGAAACGCAAAAAATACGGGGCGCGTATTCAAGAGCGTAAAGAGCGTCAGGCCTATGCAAAATATTACAACCAGGTAATGCAGCAGAAGGGCATTTCGTCAAGACTGCCTGGTCGCACCGGCTTCGCCTTTGGCTTTGGTCTGGGGTTGCAGCCTAATGCAGGCAACTCAGTAAATGAAGGTTTTACTTTCTCTGAGCAGATACCGTTCTATCTGCAGGGGCAGTCAAACATTATAACCAGCCTGCAGCTCAGTGCCCCCGGCCTGCCTGAAAACAAGGGTGTGGCCCACATTGCCAATATGTTTCAGAAAAACGTTTCTGATATAAACAGTGCCATAAGCGGTGATACCCCCGAGGCAAAGGTTGAGGCCAGCTCGGGCAGCATCACCACCTTTCCAATTGTATTAAATGCTGCCTACTATGGTTCGTTTTACATGGTTCGTGTGGGTGTACACTTTCATCATTCTATTCTGGGCCTCGGTGGCAAAAACAAGTTTAATTTTCAATTTATTGATCAAGAAGTGTTTATTCAGCATAAAAGTAACCTTATGCGCCTTGAAGTACCCATTTCGGTCGCCTTTCGTTTCTTGAGCAGTCGTTCATATGGGGCCTACCTGGGCGGTGGTGCCAACTTTTTCTATGGTTCAAACAGCTCAAGCATTGAAAGTGAAACCGTTACATTCTCAAATGGCCTCAGCGGAAAGTTTGAAGGCCAGAATGACAGTTTTACTGCTACAACCTTCGGTTTTCACTTTTTATTGGGCATCGAAGCCGAAATTTTCAGTAAAACTTATGCCGTGGTTGAATTGTTTCAAAACTTTGGGGTGAGCAGTCGGGTCAAAGACTCAAGCATTGGTGAGCGCGAAACCTCATCATCAGGGGTCGCAGAATCGCAGCGACCCGATGAGATTCAACTGAATTTCACCGGCACTCAGGTGATTGCGGGGGTAAGACGTTTTCTATGAAAAAACTGCTGTCGTTATTGGTGATGCTGCTTA
>CAZHLC010000186.1:0-7249 GCA_964532545.1 uncultured Leptospiraceae bacterium
ACATTGAAATTGATACCGTAGCCCCCAGCCTCACAGGCATTACAGCGCCCAGTAAACCCGATGGCACATACAGCATTGGTGAAGATATTCCCATTGTGCTGGCCTTCAATGAGCAGGTGACTCTGACAGGCGGTTTTTTACAGGTGCCCCTGACAACAGGTGACACCCTGTCGGTTGACCCCTTCACAAACTCTACCACTACCGGTAAGAGCTATATCGTAGGCCCCGGTGACAATACCGGCGTGCTCGAAGTCAGTGCACTACTGACCCTCTCTGGCGGGGCCACTCTGACCGACAAAGCTGGCAATGCAGTATCACTGGCCGCTCTGCCCGCAACCCTGATCGACACAGGGCGACCCGGCGACATCACCATTGATACAACCGGAGCCAACGTGGTTGATGTAGGCAATTTCGGCGCTGGCGGCGCAACCGTAGGTGATCAGTCAGGCTCATGGAAGGCTGGCGCAGGCCCCAGCTGTGCAGGCACCTGTGTGCAGTTCGAAGTTCAGTTTGATGAAGTGGTGGTGGTTCCCGGGGCTGCACCAATGATCATTATGAACAATGGAGGCCTGGCTACTTACACCGGCGGCACCGGCACACAGTTCTTAACCTTTACATACACCCCTGCCAATGGCGAAGACGTAGCACAGCTTGACTATCTCACTATCTCATCACTGGTAGGGGTAATTCGCGATACTGCAACCAACGACGCCAACCTGATTCTACCTGTACCAGGGGCTGGCCAGTCGATACGAAATTATCAAAACATAGAAATTGATACAATTGACCCGGTCATTACCAATATCGCAGCAGCCACAGCCGATGGTCGCTATGCGCCGGGTATGGTGATCAATATCGACGTAACCTTCTCAGAGCCAGTAAATGTGGCCGGCGGCCCACCGTCATTCTTACTTGATTCAGGGGGCACAGCAACCTATGCAGCCGGCACAGGCACAAACGTACTGCAGTTCAACTATACCGTAGCAGCAACAGAAAATAGCGCAGACCTTGAGGCAGCCGTTACCCAGATTGCCCTGGGCGGTGGTACAATTCTCGATGCGGCTACCAACGAGTGTAACACTGACCCACCAGCAGCCATCGACGACTGCCTGATACCGGCAGCCGGCAGCGGCAATGCTCTGTCAGACAACAGCGATATTGTTGTAGATAGCACAGCCCCAACCATAGTAAATGTGACCTCATCAACCGCCGATGGCACCTATGGCGATAACCCCGCCCCGGTATACATCATGATTGATATTGAGTTCTCTGAAAATGTGGCAGTGACAGGCACACCGCAACTCGATATGGCCGTACCTACACGACAGGCCGACTACCTGAGTGGTACGGGTACAAATATCCTCACCTTCAGATATCAGGTGATGGCCGGCGACACCTCGGCTGACCTCGACTACACCGGCATCAACGCACTGACCCAGAATGGTGGCAACATCACCGACGTTGTTACCGGCGGAACGCCTAATACAGCGTGGGCACCGACTCTTGATCTACCTGTGCCTGCAGCCGCCGGCTCTCTATCAGCCAATAAGGCAATCGTCATCGACACTACCTCGCCACTGGTAAGCTATGTGACCTCAACCAATGTTGATGGCACCTATGCCAGCCCCCAGACAATCACCATTCATGTGGTATTTGACAAAGCAAACATTACGGTGAATAACGGTGGTGGCGACCCGACTATTACCCTCAACACCGGCGGCGGCATCGCCACATGGAACGGCACTTATGCCACAACCGTTCTGCCCCAAGACACTGTTGTATTCACCTACCCCATTGCGGCAATTGAATCATCACCAGATCTGGGCTATGACCCTGCCAACACCATTGTGATTCCGGTAGGTAGCTCGATAGTTGATGGAGCCCTCAATAACATTATACCCACTCTGCCTGACCCCGCTCTGGTAACAGGTGATTCACTTGAAGAGCGCAAAGATATTGTTATTGATAATAACGCCCCCCGCCTCGAATTCACAGCTGAGACGCAAGACTTTGCCGATGGTGGCGTAAGCCCCCGCACAGGCTCATCAACAGTCTCATCAGATGAGCAGTTTACCTTCAAAGTTCGTTATACTGACCCTGCCCTGACTGTTCCCACTCAGGTAGAACTGTGGGTTGACCTCAATGGCGACGGTGACTATGATGACACCAATGTAACCGTAGAAGGTAAAAACTATGGTACAGAAAGAATCAGCATTCTGGCCAGCCAGACCGGCATAGATGCCGACCCAGTCAATGGCGGCTACATCTACACCCACGTGATGAACCTGCCCTATATCAGAGGCACCGCAGGTAAGATTCATTACCGCTTCTACGCTTTTAACGGAGCCCAGGCCGCCTCTGACGGAAATGTTGGCCAGCCAACTCTTGAAGGCAGTGCACCAACACCAAGCTATGGCAGTAACTTCATCACTCTTGACCCCTATGCACGTGATACCTTCGAAGGCACGATTCAGGTACGAAATAACTACCAGCGACCCGGCGTTGAAAAACCGGTAGTTATTCTGGTAAAAAACCCTGAACAAGAAGGCAGTATAAATATCAACATCTATATGGCCAACGGCATGCTGGTTAAAAAGCTCGCCAGCTATGACACCTTCAATAAAGCCTCGACTTACAAAACCTTCTGGGATCTGAAAGACAGAAATGGCCAGCAAGTCAAATCTGGGGTATACATTATTCTCATCAAAACACCGAAAGAGACGGCTACCCGACGGGTAATGGTTGTTCGCTAAGAAGAGAGGGGCATAACTATGCTCTGAATATTTTTTTTCTGGTTTGACGATATTTTTTTCCATTTTTCTGGGAAATTTTTCTTTTAAAGGGGTATTACCCTTTTAAGGAGAAAACGAATGAAAAGAAGAACCAGCTTCAGTATTCCGGCATCGACAGAAAAAAAGCTTCGTAGATTGAGCCAAACAAGAGGCAAAAGCCTACTTACCTGCCTTAAATTTTATCATAGAAATTTTCGGGCCTTGCAGAAGACAAAGAAAAGCACCTGTTTTTACAACCGTCGCTCGTGCAAAAAGAAGGTATTCGCCTACCTCTCTGAATCGGAATTTCGTTCGCTCAAGATACTGCGCTTCTATACGGGCAAGAGCGTAAGCCTTCTGTGCTTTGAAGCAATCGAATACTTCACGAGACAAGGCAGCAAAAAGCAAAACTATCTATTTAAAAGGGCGCCCATAGAGGCAACTTTTACAAGTTTTCACCTGAAAACAGCCTTTCTGAAACGCAACCTGGTAGGTTTGCGCATAGTTATGCCCAAACCTGGATAATGCCTTTTTCTTGACCTTTGAAAAAGACTGAATAAATTATGTCGATAATTATAACTGATACTTTTGTTTAAACAGTCTAAAGATTAAAGTGAAAACCTGGCTTAATAAGAAAACCATTCTAGCTGCGATAATACTGGCTTCAGTACTGTCAATTTCGCTGCCCTTTAATGTTACGGCTCAATCACGCAGCCGGGCGGTAAAGGTTCAAAAGCTTCGATGGCCCATTAATACGGGCGCTGCAGATCTTGCCCCCACCCTCAGCGCCAACGGCCAGACTCTGATTTTCCAGTCGAATCGCGGCGGGGGCAAGGGCTCTCATGATCTCTATGAGTGTTATTGGCAGGGCTCAGCATGGAGCCAGCCAGTAAACCTCAGGGTGATAAACACCAAATATTTTGAAGGATATCCGAGTTTATCTGGCGACGGCAGAACTCTTTATTTTTCAAGCAATCGCCATACTGATGACGTAAATGACCCTGACTATGACATCTGGGTAAGCACTAGAACCCTGAACAATCAATGGAGCAAACCACGGCCACTTCAGGTTTTAAATAGTGATGACTTTGATGGCATGGTCACGGTTTCATTTGATAAACAAAGCCTTTACTTTGCATCAGACCGCAGTGGCGGCATGGGGGGAATTGACATCTGGCGCAGCAGCTACCGCGACGGATACTGGACGAAGCCCATCGTACTGGGAGCACCGATAAATAGTAAACGGAACGATTCGAACCCCTACATTACACCCGCGGGCGACTACTTCTTCTTTGCCTCAGACCGCTCAGGAGGTTATGGCAAGTTTGATATTTACCGGGCGTACCGCCCAAGCAGCGGTTCACTCTGGCAGTTACCCCAGAATGCGGGGGCCGGCGTCAATACGCGTACCAATGAATACTTTTTTACAATTCCTAATATAGGTTCTTCAATGTACATCTCACGTGGTGAAGCTGGTGAAGAAGATATTTATGAAGTACGAATGCCTCCACCATTGCAGCCAAGCCCGGTAGTCTTAATAAAAGGCAGAATCATCGATGACCAGACCCGGGCCCCACTTGAAAGGGTTCCGGTTGTTCTCGAATTGGCTAACGCAGGCAGCAGAAAACTGGTAAATTTCTCTCCTCCACGAAAAATTATTCAACGCTCTGCGGCTGTTACCGGTGAGCTCAACTTTACCCTGCTTGCGGGTACTGAATATAATCTGAAGATTCGATACAAAGATTATTCCTATTTCACCAAAAACATTGATCTGCGCGGCGTTTTTCAAACTGAAGAGCGCACTATGGTGCTGGAGATTTCGAACCGGGTTGTCATCGATAAATTTGCTGGCGTTTATTTCGCCACGAACGATACCAAACTCAGTGATGAATCAAAAGTAGCGTTGCGTCTCTATGTATCTCATTTACGTCAGAACCCTTCTCACATAATTCTTCTGGCAGGGTATGCTGATGCAAGGGGCGGAAATCAGACCAATCGCAGACTTGCTCGAGCCCGGGCTGAGGCAGTTCGAGGCTATCTTATCGGTTCAGGTATTGATCCCGGCCGTATCTTCACTTCTGGCGGCGGAGTAAAAGGCACAAAGTCAGAAGCGTTTAACGCTCAGAAATTTCAGTATTACCGAACGGTACAGATCAAGATTCTGAAACAGTAGATTTTAGAAATATATTTTTCTTGCCCAGGCAATGCTAGCAGGCCACCCTGGCTGAATGCTCTGTGTCAGGTGCATAGTTATGCTGTTGCTGGTATTAGCTGTATCTTGCACGGGCAAGCCCGCGAATAGAGTTACACTGAATGGCAAATGGAACTATACACAGGGCCCAGACTTTGACCTTTCTGCCCTGGCAAAGAAGGTTACTTTACCTGGCCGCCTGCGCAATCAACAGGCTGACATCTGGTTCTGGCGCTGGGTCGATTTGCATGATACCGGTGCCATTGATGGGTTGTTTTTGGGAGAGATCAAATCGGTTGACCAAACCTATATCAATAGTCAAAAGATAGGAAATACTGGCAGTATCAGACCTTTGAATCAGGCATACGACCGCAATCGAATCTACAAGATTCCCAGCGGGTTGCTGAAAAAAGGGCGCAACCTGATTGTCATTCACACATATAATCCCCTGGGGCAAAACCGTGCAGGTATTCGGGCTAAAAGCATCTACCTGGGCAGCTTTACAGATATGATGCGTTCGCGCGGGCAATTTCATGTCATAGTTATGCTGTCTGCAGCCATTTGTTTGATAACAGGTTTTGTTTTCTTAGCCGGCTTCATGCTGTTTCGAACCTCGCGCGAAATTTTCTATTTTGGCCTGCTGATGGTATTTCTGGCCAGTTATCTGTTTTTCTATAATGAGACCAAGTACCTTATATCAGAAGAGTTTTTTCTGATGAAGAAAATTGAGTTCCTCAACCTTTTTATGCTGCCAGTCTTTTTTCTTCTTTTTATTGTCGATTTTTCACGGCATCGCCGCCCCTTCGTAATAGGAACCCTAACAGTTATTTTTATTTTTGCCGCGATTACAGCACTGGCTTCTGAGATAGCATTGCTTTTAAAAATTCTTGGCTTCTGGCACATTCTTTTTGGCCTCATTTTTCTTTTCGCAGCTGGCACCCATTTATATAAAATGAATTTCAGACGCATCGATGAGCAACTGATCTTTTTTTCTTATCTTGGTCTGGTTGCCTTTGCGACCTTTGATACTCTACGAATCATGGGTATTCACAACCAACCCAAATCACTTCACTTTGGGGCCATAATTTTCTCTTTATTGATGGCCCTGGCTTTAACCATGAGGCTGGCCGAAAACCAGAGGCGCTTTATGGCCCAGCGTCGCGGGTTGCTGGCCCTCGCTGAAGAACCCGGCGAATTCAGTCAGCTGAAAGATGTAGCTGAATATTATTTCGGCCTGCTCACAAGGCGGCTTGGCCTTAATCGGGCTTCTTTGCAATTGATATCTGGCAAAAGAAAAATAGAACTCAGTACATCTGATACACAAAACCGGGCACTGGAAGTTGAACATTCATCGATTTTTCAGATAAAGAATAACAATAAGCCTGCTGGCTTTATTCGCGCTTCAAACCATGCTGGTAAAGAAATCTTACTGAAACTGGTTGCTAATAATGTGAGCCTGCAGTTGCAACGCCTGCAGCATTTTGAAAGAAACCAGCGAATTCGCAAAAACCTGAAGCAAACAGTAGAATCAAAGACTGAGCAAATTCGTCACCAGAAAGAAGAGATCGAAGCCATGGCCAGCAGACAGCGTTTATTTTTTGCTCAAACAACTCATGACCTGCGCACCCCGCTCTCTTTGATGACCATTCCCCTTGAAGCATTGATAACAGACACCCAGATAAAAGAAAGCCCGGCCTATAACAGGGTGTTGACTGTTAAAAACCAGTGTTACCGGTTGATTTCTATGATCAACCAACTACTTGATATTGCCCGCAGTGCCGAAGGCAAGACGAGGTTCAACCCTGAATATACCAACCTTGCTTCGTTTATTGGCCTTACTGTTGAAATGTTTAATGATGCATTTGAAAAAATGCAAATGCCTCTGAAAACAGAATTCAAAGTAAAAAGCTTTCTTACCCTCTTCGATAAAGAGAAGATTGAGAAGGTTATTATTAACCTGTTCAGCAATGCACTTAAGCACAACCGGTCAGGCAAGCCTATTTTGGTTAAGATGTTCGTACGGGGTAAAGAACTTGTCTTTACTATTAGAGATCATGGGCCTGGCATCTCAAACGAGAAACTGCATGAAATATTCAAACCTTATGCGCAGGCAGACAACCATGTTCAGGGCTCTGGTCTCGGTTTATCAATTGTTGATAGCTTTGTAAGGCTACATGGTGGTACGATCAACGTGAGCAGCAGACGGGCTAAATTCACCGAATTTCAGATAAGCCTACCCCGGGTTGAGGGAACCATTTCGCAACCAGACCGGCCTTTTCATTTTCAA
>CAZHLC010000187.1:0-7224 GCA_964532545.1 uncultured Leptospiraceae bacterium
ATAGAGTTTTCACAGTATATTTTCGGCAGGTTTGGCGATTTGCTTGAGGTAATTTGCTTTGATACAGTTTTTTTGAATTAAGAGTTGGCTCTTTTGTGGGCGGGTCTTAGACCCGCCCCTGAATCGATTGCAATCGAACCCTGCAAAGAGACTTTCCCCATTACAAGCTTCAGAGGCGGGTCTAAGACCCGCCTAAAACCTCTCACTCGATCTTATAGATCAAATACTCATAACCAATATGATCAGTGGGCTCAATTAGTTTAAGCCAATCATACCAGCCGGGTATGGGCCCAAAGGGATAGCGATCAGAGTGCATCAGCTTTTCTGCCAAAATCATGAAGTGGCCATTTGATTTTTTAAACGGGTCGGGCCTTTGAGGTCGGTACTGGCGCCTGTAACGATTGGCCTCGCGGGTATTCTCACCCCACCCCAGGTTGCTGTTCAATAGATAGCGATGCCCGTTTTTGGGGCCACCTATAGAAAGATTAAAAAAAGATGAATATGATGGTGCAATCAACAGACTGGCCAGCAGATGCCAGGCACCGAGCCCCAGCAGAGTGCGCCTGAGCCAGCGCGCCTCGAGCTGCCAGAGCATGCCTATAAGAATGAAAAAAAACGGCAGAGCCGCCAGAACATAACGATAGCCAATATTCAACTGGTAAAAAAAACTGGGAAAGGCATAGACCAGCACAACAGGCGCCAGCAATAAATAGAGCTGCAGGCGCCCGGCTCTGGGGCGCAAAAAGGCAAGCAGCAAGAGCAGAATAATGGTGGGCAAGGTCACCTTGACCAGGGTGGCCAGCAGAAAATAAAACCACCAACCATCGCGGCTGAATGCACCAAACAGAAATTTGTAGTGAGTGTTTTCGGGTTTTATTTTCAAAGTATAATCGATTGCGTTGACGTAGCTCTGGGGCAAGGGCAGAGGCAGACTTTTTAATAGGGGCATTGTCGAAAGACCCTGCATGGTTGCGCTTTGCCATTTACCTTTTTTAAGAGAGTTGAAGGTTCCTGCAAAGCCTGAAAAAAGATTGAGTACCAGCAGGCCGGCCAGTAAACCCCCAGCCACATATGCCACTGGCTGGTATTTTTTCTTTATAAGAAAATAAATCGCCAGAGGCAAAAGCACCAGCATCAAATAAATGGGGGCATTCAGCTTGGCAATGAAGCAGAAAGAAACAGCAGCAATAAAGGCAGCAAGACGCCCCATGGTTCGACCGCTAAGCAATTGCTGAAAATGAAAAAGAGAGGCCACCAACCCCAGAGCAAGGGCAAGGTCGGTGCCAATGAAGCGGCTGTGGGCCAGTATATTGGGTGAAAAACAGTAGAAAAACACTGCAAATACTGCCCCTTTACGGCTGAATAGATCTGCCCAGAAAAAAACATAGAAACCCAGCAACAGCCCCAGAAGAATAAAGGGCAGCTTGGCCAGCACAATAAATGTGTCGTAATGTCGTCGATTTACTTTCAAAAAGTGGTGGCCGGCATTCCAGGGCTGGTAGTGCTCTGGCTCATGATAAACCCTCAGGTAGTCGGGCATGGGTTGAAAAAAGTCGATGGCCCTTGTATCTAGAAAAAGCAGCGGCAGGGCGCTCAGTGCTGTTACCGGTGTGCTGTCTCGACCATAGCTCAAGTCGCCATAGGTCGCATAGACCAGACCACTGCTGAGATGCTTGGGCTCATCCCAACCCATTGATTTTTGTGAGACACTGTAGAAGCATTGCAGAAGAAAAACTACCGAGAAAAGCAGCAGAATATTCAACTTCGAGTTTAGAAGGTGTTTTTGAAAAAGAAAAACGAGACGGGCCCCCATGGGGCTTATGCTAAAAAGATCAGCCTAAAGGCTTCAAGCTCTTTTTGCGGCAGGCTTGAGATAGTTATGAATTAGAGAATGCAGAGGGTGCGCGGCCTTGGGGCTCTTCTGCTCTTCTAACCACAGAGTAAGATCAACAGAGAGATTGTTCTCTCTATTGTACTCGTGCTTAAGCACATATTCAGTGATACGGTATTTCAGCTGGTCAAAAATATCTTCTGCAAGGTTAAAGAAAGCCGGGTCATTGCCAAAACTTGAGGCAATGCAGCAGAGAAGTTCGTGTTTATCCATCTCGGCGATTTCTTGATCAACCGTGTTGGCCTGATAGGGTTTGAGTTTTTCTTCAAAGCCCGAGCAGTTGTGACACTTCTCGGCATATTGGGTTTTGTTTTTGTTTTTCTGTATTTTTTGCATTTGATTTTTTATGTTGCAGCGTTTAAAATGTGGTCACATAATACGAATCACCGTTGTGTTTGGCAAAAAAAATTGTAACCAAATGTAACACTGTCTGTGTCGGCGGGGGGGATGTTAGGTGGGGGGCCCATGCGACTATTTGTCATTGCGAGTAAAACGAAGCAATCTGGCCAGGGCGATTTTCTGGGCGACATTCAGTCGCTTGGCGACTTGTGAACCTCGATAAGCAACCTTCTCTAGATTGCTTCCCGCTGGTCGCAATGACAGAGAATCGCCCACCATTCCACGCCCCAAATATCCCCCACCGAACATCAAAAATCATGATTCTAGACGCGTTTTCTCTTTATATTAGGTTCATTTCACCCTCATTTTTGGTTAAAAGTGGCTTTTTAGTGCATATTATTATTGGAGAAATAGAATTCCGATGGTGGCTTAGTGCATGTCTTCGTTTTCTGTTTTTCTGATTTTAATTTAAAGTGAGGAGAGCATGTTAATGAAAACAGTTAAGTATTTCTTATCATTGCTACTCTTGGTGGCTCTGTCTGCACCATCTTTTGGTATGTCAGCACAGGCTCACCGAGGCACCATTTTGCAGGCCCTCGAGATCTTGCAAAAAGGTGATGAAAAAGAACGCTGGATCTATGGTTTCTATAACTACCACGCTAGTAGAAACGGAACCTCGACCCAGGCTACAATTGCTGAAATGGGCCCTGCCCCAGATAACTTTTTAGACACTGTTATCGGCGGCTGGTGGATCGGTTACCGCTACTTCATCGAAGTACAGTTTCTGACCTCAATTGGCTTTACCAGCTATTGGCATTTCTCATCGGCTTTTCGACCCGGAAAGAACGGTGACCGCTACAGCGGCTATGCCTACCCTATTGCACCCGAAGATGGTTTTTTTGGTTTAAACACCATTGTAAAAACCCTTCTTTACAATCAAGAGATTCAAGCTGGGTCTTATGATAATGCAAAAGGGCTTGTTCTTGGCCTGAAAGATATCTTTCAAATCGTAACCAAAGACTGGTTAGGTTTATTGTCAGATTTCTATAATGGCGAACAAGGCTCATCAGGCGACTGGGGTATTCCTGGTGCTCCCGATACGATTCATGATTACCAGACACAGACTGCAAGTACCGACCGTTCAGTAAACGGCCAGTACAAAAACGGTAAGTGGCGCGTACCTGACTCAAACTGGGATGACATTCAAGATACCTACTTCAACCCTGGTGCTAACGCTGGGCAGTACTGGTATAACCAGTTCACTCACAACTCTTCTTTTGATGATATCAAAGAAGCTCAGCTGAAGCAGCTTGGCTATGCCATGCACTGGATTGCCGACGGCTCTACTGTGCAGCACGTCTGGTCTACCACTGACCACAATCACACCAACTTTGAATCTTTTATGGATGAAATGATTGGTTCAAAAGGTTTCAAGGTAAACCCAGACAAAGTAAGAGAGCTTATCAATGAATTTGAAAATTCAGCGATGACTACTTACAAGCAGCAGTTTTCTAACGCTAATGATCTTGATAACAACGCGGCCCCTGTTGGTGGTTTAGACCCCAATAATATCGCGCAAGATGGCGTTGCACTGAAAGACCTGAAAGTGAATGGTCGTCTTGACTATACACTGATTGCGGTTGGCGATATTCTTCGCTGGCTGGCCGAACAGGCAGTGCAGAAAGAAAAAGTTCTGGCTGATGACAGCGAAAAAACCTTCACCGCTGTTGGTGAAGAATGTCTGACCCTGGCCGTTGCAGGTGAAATTCTGCTACTGACCAAGGGTACTGCAGACCTTTACAAAGCGAAGCAGTATGACAAAATTATGCAAAACGCCAGCGATTTCAAAGATAAGTGGGGCTACGGTACCTTCACCATAGGTGCTACGACCTACAATCAGATTCGCTAAGCGATAATTGTTTACCCACCCCCCTGGGGTGGGTAAACGTTTCTTGTGTGTTGGCTCTAAATAGATTCAAGCGGGCCAGGTTTTCAAATTGATATTTTTGTGTGGAGTACACTGTGAAGTTAGTTAAAACTTTACTCGCGTTATTATGCGCACTCACCCTGAGCGGCCAGGTTTTCGCCATGAAATCAGGTGCTCACCGACAAACCCTGCTGCAGGCTCTTGAGATGCTGCAAAAGGGCGATGAAAAACAACGTTGGATTTATGGATTTTATTCATATCATGCCAGCCGAAATGGTACCTCTCCCCAGGCCACCATTGCTGAAATGGGGCCGGCGCCTGATCACTTCTTAGACACGGTAATCGGCGGCTGGTGGATAGGTTATCGCTACTTCTTCGAGCTGGAATTCTACAGCGGCGGAGGTTACACCAGCTACTGGCATTTTACCTCGGCCTACCGCCCTGGTAAATATGGCGATCGCTATAGCGGCTATGCCTACCCCGTAGCACCAGAAGATGGTTTTTTCGGTCTCAATACCATAGTAAAAACTGTATTACATAATCAAGAGATCAAATCTGGTTCTTTTGAAAATGCCCGTGGGCTGGTTGTAGGCATTAAAGATCTTTTTCAAATCTTAACCGGCGACTGGCTGGGTTTGGCCAAAGATGCATATATGGGCGAAGCGCCTAAAGGCGACTGGGCCCTGCCCGGTGCACCCGATGTGCTCAATGATTACCAGACCCAGACTGCTTCGACCGACCCCACCAAGAACGGCCGGCTGGTTAATGGTAAGACCCGTGTGCCAACTGGCAACTGGGAAGATATTCAAGACGCCTATTTTAACCCCGGTGCTAATGCGGGGCAATACTGGTATAACCAGTTCACCCATAATTCAAGCTTTGATAATATCTCAGAAGCACAGCTGAAACAACTGGGCTACGCCATGCACTGGATCGCCGACGGCGCGACCCCCCAACACGTCTGGGGAACTTCAGACCATAACCATACTAATTTTGAAGGTTATATCGATGAATATCTGGGCAAGGGCTTCAAGGCCAGCGCAGACAAGGTTTTTGAGCTGATTAATCAGTTTGAAAACTCTGCCATGACCTCATACAAACAGCAGTTTGCCAGCGCTAATGACATCGACGGTGGCTCAGGCGCATGGATGGGGGCACTTGATTACACTGCCAATGGGCAAGATGGCCCGGCTCTCAAAGACCTGAAAGTAAATGGCCGCCTTGACTATACCCTGGTTTCGGCTGGCGATATTCTACGCTGGCTGGCTGAGCAGGCAGTGCAAATCGAAGAAGTTCTGGCTGATGATTCTGAAAAGACTTTTTCATCGGGTGCTGAACGGGCCCTTACCCTTGCGGTAGCAGGTGAAATTCTGCTTTTAAGCAAGGGGGCTGCAGACTTGTACAAGGCTAAGCAGTACCAGAAACTGGCTCAGAATGCCGGTGAATTTTCTGAATTCTGGGGTTTTGGCACCTTTCAAATTGGTGCAACTACCTATAACCAGATTCGTTAAGCCTCACCCTCATTGTTTGAGGGAGAGGCCTTTTCGTTTACCCCTCTCCACAAATGGAGAGGGGTATCATTAAACAGCCCAGCTACCAGTCACAGGGTGAGGTTCTTAAAAATCTAACCCCTGCCTTTTTTTCGCTACAGAAACCCCTAAAACAGGCAGATAATCTAATGTGGATTTTATAGCCCTGGCACTATTTGCAATTGGTATCATACTGGTCGTTGCGGGATATTTTTTAAATCATGAGAAGCAAAGAGCCCGTGATGCTATGGCTGTGGCCAATGAAATGGTAAAACGTTCAGAGAACCCTACCCTGCAATCAGTAGACCAGATCGGCAATAGTGCAGCAGCACCCGCTCAGGCGGCTGCGCAGACCCCATTTCAGCCCCCTGTGCAACCACCACCCCCTCAACCGGTAATGGCTCAGCCAAAGGCTGCCCCTGCCCCGCCGGTTGAACCACAACCACAACCTGGCTTTCAGGTTGAAGTTCTGGTTCAGAATGAGAACCCGAAATTATTTCAAAAGTCTGCACACCTTTACCTTGATAGCAGCAAAACAAACAATTATACCGGTACCGAAGCAGTATTCAAACTGCAAGATGTCATGGGCATCAGAAGGTTTGGTCAGGGTATATTTTCTTATGATGGATTTATTTTTCAGTTCGAACACCCGGGTGGGGTCGAAAAATTTGCCCTTGAGCATCTTGATCATCTGGCTTTTTACCCCAACTGTGTAGTGCTGGTTTTAAAAAGTGATTTACCGGCTGCCTTGATTTTCGTCGATGAAACCGATTCAATTCGTAGAATTCTCGAGACTTTCAAGGTAGACAATGCCTCCTAGTTATTATACATCTCAGGGCAGCTACAGTGCCCGCACTAAATCGAAACCCTGGGGAAAATTAATTTTCTTTCTATTTATCGTTGGGCTGTTTGCCTTCGGTGGTTACCAACTATATCTGAATAAAGACAGAATTCTCTTTTATTTTCAGAAAGACAAATACAAACAGCTGAAAGCCAAGCTGCAGACCGCTTACAGCGTAATCAATTCTGAGAATACTATAGACAACGAAGAAACAGTTAAAAGCACCATTGAATTGCTTGAGAACCTGAGCGCAGACCACCCTACCGACCCCCAGGTTTTCGCCTTCAAGGGCCACCTCTACTATAAAATCTTTGCCAGAAAGGTCAAACCAAGGCTGCTACTAGACCTTTTTTTCACTGATTACCTTGATCGTTACAAGTTTGCTGCAGAGCTTGATCATATGAACTGGCGAAATGCCATGATTGCTTACCGTAAAAGCCTGGCCCTTGAGGTTGAAGAGGCTGATCGTAAACAGATCATTGAGAATCTCGCAAGGCTATATCTCTGGGGGGGGCGGGCCTATTTCGAATCAGGCTACGTACATTTAAGAAAGCGCAAAGACAACAGCACAATTGCCAGTCTGTACAATGTTATTCTGACCCAGAGAGAGCCTGCCTGGGGCCTGCTTGAAAAAGAATTCAGTAAAGAGCTGACCGATTTTTTAAAAGCTCTATACTTTCTCAAAACTGGTAATGAG
>CAZHLC010000188.1:0-7211 GCA_964532545.1 uncultured Leptospiraceae bacterium
CGGCTTCTTGCACCTCAACGGCTATTTCAAGCAACGAGGGGTCACCCTCGCCCCGGGCATTGCGCAGGGTGGCCACATGATCAATGTTTACGCCGAGATGCACCCTACTCATTGTTAACCTCTTCTTTTAGTGGTTTTTTGATAAACTCTTCTTTGATATTAAAACGAACAGTCAGACTTGGTGGTGCCACATTCAGAATGCGTGCCCTGCCCTTATAGCGCAGCAGATTTACCCTGATTTGCATACCAGGTTCGTTGGCATAGGGCAGTATTTTGCCGGTTTTGGGGTTAAACGAAGTGCCCTCAAGGTCAACATAGGCTTCAAGGTCTCGCTCAGTGATACGTTTCAGGGTATCTTCATCGGCCTGCACCTGCACGGTTACAGAACGCGTTGAAAGTAGAGCCTGCAGAGCTGGGTCAAGATTCTGTGTTCGAATAGCGACCTTCTTGCTGGCCACCTCACTGGGCTTCGCCGGAGAAAAGATCGTAATGTTCACGGTAATCTGGTCTTTGCCCGCCTGCCGCAGATAGTTTTCGTTGAAGGCCAGATTGGCAACTCTTGTAACCGTGCTGCTGGCCCCTGAAATATCAATGGGTGCTGTTTTTACCGAGTTAATACCCTTCAGCTTTGAGTTAGCCCCCACAAAGAGTACTTTCTCTGGGCTTACGGTCACCCGCCCCCGTTTGTAGCCGGCTGCAGGCCGGCCGGCGATCACCGGCCTGATATTAAGATATTTCTGTACTGATTTCTCTAATACCAGACTCACCTGATCATCAATTTTTACCAGATCAATCTTTTCGGGCAGTTGCCTGATATCAAAGGCGATAGGGTAACTGCTTTTACCGGCCCGGGCGCTGCGCAGATCAACCTGGGCCTTGAGATTACCAGTGGGAAACTTAATGTCTTCTTCATCGCCCCTGACAGTAATTTTAATAAAACGTTTGGTTTCGCTGGCATAGAGCAGCTGGGCTGGCCGGTTGACATAGCTCACCGGAACCGAAATTCGCACTTCTTTGAAGCGCAGATACTGGGTATAGCTCCAGAATGCGACAGCGATCAGCAATGATGCCAGCTTCATCTGCCAGTTCTCAAGCAATTTTGCCAGCATTTATTTAGCTACCTTCTTTTTAGTGTTCTTCGCAGGGGCAAAAAGAAGGGCCCATTCTTCTTCAAGACGATTGCTGTTAAAGGCCATAAGAATTGATTTCAGCTGAATTGAGTCAATATTGCTCTGTAGATCACCACCAAAACAGACGGCAATGTGGCCTTTTTTTTCTTCTGAAACCACTATGGCCAGAGCATCAGATTCTTCGGTAACGCCGAGGGCTGCCCGGTGGCGGGCCCCATGGGTTCTTTTCAGAATCTGAGAGTTTGACAACGGTAGATAACAGGCTGCGGCCAGAATTAGGTTGCCTGAAATGACTACTGCACCATCGTGTAATGGGTTACCCTTATAAAAAACTGCAGTTAGCAGCTCTCGGCTGATCTTCGATTGAATAGCGATGCCACCTTCAACGATCTGCCGCAGGCCCACGTTCTTCTCGAGAACAATAAGTGCCCCGGTCTTATCATCAGAGAGAGTTAAACAGGCCTGCAGTATCTCTTCAGTTGGTACAGTCTGTACCTGTAGCAGTCTTTTAAACAGCCTGGTCTGCCCCATGCTGTAGAACATGCGCCGCAGCTCAGGTTGCAGTGAAATAATCATGGCAATCACAATGGGTAGAAACAGTTTATCAAACAGCAGCGAAACCGTATGCAGTTTGAGCCAGTTTGCCGAAAGCGACATCGACACAATAATCACAATGCCGACGATGATGGGTACCGCACGGGTGCGTATCAGCAGCCTGAGAATCTGGTAAACCAGATAGCTCACCAGCAGAATATCAAGAGCCGCCCGCAGATAATCTTGCCAGAACTCTCTGAAAATCTCAATCATGGTGCAGTCGCCTCAGCAGGGTGCGCATCTCGCAGGCCTGCCTGACATCATGTACTCGAAGAATATCTACCCCTTGTAAAGCCAAATACGTATGCACTACGGTTGAACCATTTAAACGCTCAGCTGGGTCTTCGAGATTGAGAATTTTACCTATAAATGATTTGCGAGAAACCCCGGCCAGAAGACGGTACCCCAGCTTTTTAAAGACGCTGATATTTCGCAGCAGGGCAAGGTTATGCTCTACTGTTTTACCAAAGCCGATGCCCACATCACAGATCAGGTTTTCTGCTTTGATGCCGGCCTCGAGCGCCTTGTCACTTTTTTCTTTGAGTTTATCAAAGACCTCTTGCACCACATCGCTATATTGCGGGTTCACCTGCATCTTCTGAGGTGAGCCCCCCGAGTGCATGGTTACATACTGGCCCCTGGCGGCCGCTACAGTCTTAAGCATATCTGTATCTGTCTCAGCCGAAACATCATTGATAATTCTAATGCCCAGCTCAATGGCCCGCTCAGCTACGCTCACACTGGTAGTATCTACAGAGACCCGCCGTACAAAATCTGAGCCCGGCAGATTATCTTGCAGTATTTTCAGGGGAACTTCAAGACGGGCCCATTGCTCATCTGGGCTGACCGGCTCTGAATATGGGCGGGTACTCTCAGCACCCAGATCAAGTACATCAGCCCCGAGATCAAGATCTGCCTGGGCAGCCCGCCAGAAGTCGTCACTGCCAATTCGTGAGCCGGCGTAAAAAGAATCAGGCGTTAGATTAAGAACAGCCCAGATTTGCGGTTGTCTGTTAGAATCTGAGGTTGAGCTCTGCAAAATGTTGAAACCCGAGACCAAGAGAGTCTCGATTCACAGCATAGGCCACGTCGATCATCTTGAATTTGATACCAAGACCGGCAGCCAACCCACCGTTGTTATAGCCTGCCATGATATACGAATAGCGGGTTACTGCCAGAGCAATGCCAATGCTGCCGCTTAAACCATCTTCTGGGTCATCAACATTGGCATCAAAGCCTACAATCAGCTTGGCATTGGCATTAGGCGGTGGCGGGGCCAGCGATAACGACACATTAATGATTGTATCAAGCTTTTCGTAGGTTGAATCATTAAAGGTGGTCTGTTCAGTCACACCGGCAAGGTTCTGCACATTGACACCAACTTCTGCCAGCAAAATGAAAAAGATTGTCTTCTGGGCACCCACATTAAGAGAGCCAGCGTTGAGAGTTGAGCCACCAATGTCTTCTTGTGCACCCATGAGACTGAAACCCAGTTTAAGGTCAGACTTAGTTTCGAAAGCATAGCCCAGATAGCCTGCATAACCCATATATTCGGTTGCGCCAGTTGAGGCACCGGCTTCATCGAAGCCATCAATACCATCGACACCACTATAAAGCGCCCCAACCCCCATAGTACCATAGGGTAAGGTAAAACCAACAGCGGCAAAACCCACCTGCTGATCAAGCGACATCTGGCCAGCTGTAGCATACAGCTGAATCTCAAAGGTCTTCTCAATAGTCTCAGCTGGTTTATTTTCTGTGTTTGGTTTAACTTCGGTGTTTTCTTCGTTTTCAAGCTCAGTAAAAGCCGGGTCATCAAAGGCCTTCTCAGCCTCTTCAGCAGGATTTATTTTTTGCACAGATTTCAGCTCGCCGTTTATGTGAGCCAGCCCGGCCGGGTTGAAATAGAGCGCTGATGGGTCTTTAACCGTACTGCCAAAACCCTTACCAAGAACCTTGCCCTTGGCACCAAAGCCCTGCCGTAAAAATGCTGCCCGGTCGGTGGCCAGCAGAGAGCCGTTTGCAATAATTAAAAAGATAAGTAACGTTTTTTTCATGATCAGTCTCTCTATTTGATAAGAACTTTAATAAAGCCACTGCTGATTGAACCGCTGTCTGCAGCCGGTGTGCTGTAGGTTTCAATCAGCCTGATATAATAAAGACCCGGAGGCAGGCGGCGGCCCAGACTGTCATGGCCCCCCCATTTAATTGAGGTACCTACCGCAGACTGGGTATCTTCAAAAACTTTTTTCAGCCGAAGATTATAGACGATGAACTTTACGCTGCCGCTGAAACCGATTTCGGTATTGGCACTATTCACGCGGGTAATTGTCAGATTCTGAGTCTGATTGTTAAGTGGGTTTGGGTAGGCTTTAATGCTGCCCAGGGGAATATTCTTGGCCTGAACCGTTGAACCAGCAGGCAATAAGAAGAGTGCGCTGGCTACCAGAAGAGTCGACAGATACTTATACATAAACTCAATCTATGATAGTCTATGCTGGGGTCAATCAGATTTAAAATCAAGAACGGGTGTTCGGGTGCTCACCCTTTTTGATGCCATCATAGGTTTGATCGACAGCCTTTCTGATGAATTGAATGACATACTTCATGCCTTTTTTATCCATCGGGGTGAATGAATCAAGATTTTTGTAGTCTTGGTATCTTTTATAGGCATCGCGAACCTGTGTCATAAAGGCTTCGCCATCAATATTAATAAATTTGAGTTTGGGCTCTAATTCATTGTAGAGCTTCTCAAAAGAATACATCTGCTCGGCTGAAAAAACCTTGAAAAAGTTATTCAAAAAGGCCTCTGTGATCGGCTTATTGCCGGCAATCTTGAGGGGCTTGCCCGAATTAGACTTGTCTTTGCCAAAAACCATAGACAGTTTGTAGGTTTTTGATTACCATTTAGCAGGTCAATCTATTTACGAAAAGCTATGATGAAGACTAGTCTGGTATTTTTGATCATCTTGTTGAGCGCGGGCTGCGTGAACATTGATCGGCGGTTATACACAAAGCCCCACCCACCCCGAACACCAGCTGAAAAAATCGAGATTAGCTATAGCAAACCAGAGAAATCTGAAGAAATTGGTGAACTAACAGTACAGTTTAACAAAGGGTACGCACGAGAAAAAATCATGGGCCGTCTAAAAGATGAGGCCGCTGAGGCCGGTGCCGATGGTTTTATATTAAAACGTTTTCGACGAAATGATAACAGCTGGGTACTGGGGGGTAGACAGGGCGAACGGGGTAATTCATTTTCAAACAGCCACTATCGGTGGACTGTGATCATGTATCGATACCAGCAAGCACCACCCCATTCGAAGAGGTAACCTCACCGATTCTCTGCAATTCAGTGTGTTTCTGCTGCAGAGTTTCTGCTTCACCTGCAGAACAGACGAGAACCATACCAATGCCCATGTTAAACACACCATAAAGGTCTTTTTCATCAGTAAATTCTCTGAAAAAATCAAATATGTCTTTATTAAACACTGCTGGCTGCTCGATCAGTGCCCCCAGCCCCTCAGGCAGTATGCGGGGAACATTTTCATAGAGACCACCGCCGGTTACGTGTACCAACCCCTTAATATGGCTGAACATCGCTGGTATTTCAGTGTAGATACGGGTGGGCGCCAGCAAACTGTCAAGCCAGGCCTCATCGGCCAGAAGCTTTTGGTAACGGCTGCTGTTCTGTTCTTTCAGATTTGCCAGTACCTTTCTGACCAGTGAGAAACCATTGCTATGCAGGCCACTTGAGGGCAGCCCCAGCAAGACATCACCTGATTTAATCTCACTGATCAGGGGCAGCATATGTTCAGGCGGTTGAAAACCGATACAGAAACCTGCCAGATCAAAATCGTCTTCAGGCATAACCCCTGGGTGCTCGGCTGTTTCGCCACCCAACAAAGCCATACCGGTCTGTTTACAGGCCTCAGCGATGCTGCCCACGACCGGGTCATACCATGTTTTTTCGAGTTTGCCACATGAAATATAATCAAGAAAAAATGCCGGTGTTGCACCACAGCAGTAAAGGTCGTTAACGCACATGGCTACCAGATCAAAACCAACAGAATGCAGGCGATTATGGTCGCGCAGCAGTTGAATCTTGGTGCCCACGCCATCAGTGCAGGCCACGATGTTCTGCCCCTGAAACTGCTGGCCGGGCTGAAAAATTCCGCCGAAGCCGCCGAAAGCACCCAGCACTTTACCGCTCTGGTTATTCTCATAGGTTGATTTAATACGCTCTTTCAGGCCGTGAATCAGGCCCTGGGCTTTTTCGGTATCGACACCTGCGCTTTTGTAATCCACAGGTTAGGCTTGGCCTGAAGGCCAACCAGTCAATGCAGATTTTAATGAAGGGTTCAGGGGTGAAGCCACCCCTGAATGCTAGATCAATTTAGATTGGGTTGCCGCGATAAATTGCCTGAACACCGCGGGCTTTCAGTTTTTTAATAAACTTTTTGGCTTTGCTTTTACTTTTGAAATCGCCCAGCCAGACATAGTGCCAACGGCCCTTTGAAGCGATAAAACCCTTCTGGGTGTGCTCATCTTCCATTTCTGCCCGCTGGCGCTCTGCGTTGGCACGTCTTTTGAAAGCGCCCACCTGAACGGTAAAGCCGCTGGGCTTCATGCCATCAACAAACGTATAGGCTGATTTGCGCTCTTCGGGCTCATCTTCAAGACCTTCATCTTC
This sequence comes from uncultured Leptospiraceae bacterium, assembly GCA_964532545.1. Lineage (GTDB taxonomy): Bacteria > Spirochaetota > Leptospiria > Turneriellales > CAZHLC01 > CAZHLC01. Next base: position 6,418 of record CAZHLC010000188.1, read on the forward strand.
AGTTTCTACTGGCTCTTTTTCAAGATCTTGTGCCTTTGACATAAAATCATCATTGCCCTTACGAATCAGTTCAATTTCAACTTTGGCCACGCCCTTCTCGGCAAAACCCAGATCGCGGGCGGTGGCATAGCTGACATCAATGATGCGGCCATCGACATAGGGGCCCCGGTCATTAATACGAACCAGCTGCTTCTTATTGTTCTCAGTGTTTTTCACCAGTACAATTGAACCCATGGGAAAGTCACGATGGGCAGCAGTATATTTGCGCATATCGAAAAGCTCGCCGCTGGCTGTAGGTTTACCCTGCAGCTCTTTACCATACCAGGCTGCGTAACCATTACTCTTGCCCGCCTGATCTTCAATTTGAATGGCTACATTTTCTTTGGCAATGAGCTTCTCTTCTTTGCGCTCTTTGGCATCTTCAGCGAAAAACTGATCATCTTGCATATTGTCTTCAGCTGAAACATTATTAGTCTGGTGCTCTCGCAGCTGCGGTGAGCGGCACATTGAGGCCATTGAGATTATAGCTAGTAATATTACAATTTTCTTCATATTGTAAATTTCGGTGTATAGAGAGCGTTTTTTAGCTTTTTTTTGGGGGAAGGAATCCTGGGCCCGGTCAGATCTGCTTATAAGCGAAAGGGCCCTACCGGTAGGCAGGGCCCTTTGGAGATAACCGGGATCGAACCGGTTTGGCTTAAGCCGCGTCCAGCGGCCGCCAAACCCCGCAACCTCGTGTCGCCGGGCGGGCCGGTTCGATTCGCATTAGCTCATAAAAAAGCCCGCCTAAAGGC
>CAZHLC010000189.1:0-6883 GCA_964532545.1 uncultured Leptospiraceae bacterium
ACTTAACCTATGATAACCTGGGCCTGGCCTTCATGCAGGTTTTGAAAAAAGCTGCCAGCACACTCAAGTCAACCAATGTGGTTCTACCCACAGCGCTTGAAGATAAGTTCTCAATTTCTGAGTTGGCTAATCTTTTCACCACCGCCCTGGCGGTCTCGACTTATCCGGTAGATTTTCTAAAAAGTAAGCCAGCCAGTCAGAATCTGAAACTGACTTCGCTCAATGTGGCTGTGAAAAAAGATAAAACCAAGTGGCGTAAAGAACTCGATTCACATTACAAAATCGGCCGACACATTAACGGCATGCGCCAGGTGCAGTCTCTGCCTGGTAACGCCCTCACCGCGGTTAACACCGAAAAAAAGGCCAGAGAGATGGCCCGCCTGTTCGGGCTTAAAGTCAAGGTGTTGAAGCAGGCCGACCTTGAAAAACTGGGGGCCGGCGGTATACTGGCAGTAAACCGTGGTTCAGCCCGCGAACCCAGATTCATTATTCTTGAGTATAATCCACCTGCGAAGGGTAAGAAGCATAAAACCCTGGCTATTGTAGGCAAGGGTGTCACGTTTGATACCGGGGGTATTTCACTGAAGCCTGGTGGTGAAATGCATGAGATGAAATACGATATGTCGGGGGCAGGCTGTGCCCTGCATGCCATCTGCGCCATAGCCGAACAGAAGCTGCCTGTGCGGGTGGTCGCAGCAGTGGGTATGGTAGAGAACATGCCCGATGGTGATGCCTTTAAACCGGGCGATGTTTTCACTTCTATGAAGGGGCTGACTGTTGAGGTGCAGAATACTGACGCAGAGGGTCGCCTGGTTCTGGCTGATGTTCTACACTATACAGAAAAACATTACAAGCCTGACTTGATGATTGATCTCGCAACTTTAACAGGTGCGGTTCTGGTGGCCCTGGGGCAATATTATGCCGGGCTCTTTTCACCCGAATTAAAGGCCCGTGAGGCCATTGAAAAAGCCGCTGAAACTTCACTTGAACCTGTATGGGCCCTGCCAGTTGAGAAAAAGTTCAAAGACATGCTTAAATCAGATATTGCTGATTTAAATAATATCGGTGGCCGCTATGCCGGCTCATGCACGGCAGCTGCTTTTCTATCTGCCTTTGTAGATAAAAAAGAAAACTGGGCACACCTTGATATTGCAGGCGTAGGTTTTATTAAAAAGAGCTTTAATGTGTATCCGGCGGTGGCCAGTGGTTATGGTATACGTCTGCTTTTTGAAGTGGCCCGCCAAATGGGCTGAGCATGCTGCTGAGGCTGATTAAGAGCCTGTTCGCAAAACCCAGCGATCGCAGAATGGGCAGGGTGCTCAAGGCCGTTGTGGTTGAAGGCCATTGTGACTGTTACGAGGCAGTTCTATGCTCAGCTGATGATGCCTTTGCGGGTATGCAGATGAAAAAGCTGAGTGGTGCTCGGCTGCAATGCCAGCGCTGTGGCCGAATTTATGAGAAAGAGAACAATCGCTATGTTCTTTTTGAAGAGTATTCTTTTGAATCGGTCTACAATCTTTAAGTATTGAAGAGAGAAAATACAATGGCAAAAGAAATCGATATAGCAATCATTGGTGGCACGGGCCTTTACGATATAGAAGGGTTCAAAGTTATCAAACAGGTGAAACCTGAAACTGCCTGGGGTAAACCCTCTGATGAAATCACCATAGCCGAGTACGGTGAAGATAGAAAGTTGCGGGTTGGTTTTCTGCCCAGACATGGGCGGGGGCACTTCATAATGCCCACTGAAATTCCCCAGCGGGCAAATATGGCTGCCCTGAAAATGCTGGGTGCTTCGCATGTGATTGCCTTTTCAGCCGTTGGTTCACTGAAAGAAGAAATTGCGCCTACCCACTTTATCATTCCTGATCAGATCATTGACCGCACAAGGCATCGCCATGAGACCTTCTATGGTGAAGGCGTGGTGGTGCATGCAACCTTTGGTGACCCTTTCTGCTCTGATCTGGCCAAACTCTGTGAGGCTGCTGTAAAAAGAGCCGGGGTTACCTGCCATACCGATGAAACCCTCATATGTATGGAGGGGCCGCTCTTTTCAACCCGTGCTGAATCTAAGCTCTACAAATCATGGGGTGCCGGTATTATCAATATGAGTGTGCTGCCAGAGGCCAAGCTGGCCCGAGAGCTCGAGCTCTGTTATCAGATGATCTGTATGTCAACAGACTACGATTCATGGCGAGAAGAAGAGGGCGCTGTGAATGCCGAAGAAATTATGAAAGTGGTTAAAGCCAATTCATCAGCTGCCGGCGCAGTGGCTCTTGAGCTGGTCAAAGATATCAGTGCAGATATGCCCTGCCAGTATGAGGGTTCACTGAAATATGCGATTATAACAGCACCCGATAAGCGACCCACCGAAACCAAAGAACGTCTTAACACGGTTTTGCCCGGTTATTTCTAAGCCACTTTGTTTAAGCTTTCAAAAGACGCTTGTACTAACATTGCCCAGTATGCCTTGACTCTTGGTTTCAGCCAGGCTGAATTTCTTGCAGCGCCTGACGTCGGGGCTGATTTTAAAAGCTTTTATCAAGAGTATTTAGACAGTGGTCGCCAGGCCGATCTTGTTTATCTTGAAAACACGGCTGCAAAATTTGATATCAAAGCCCTGCAGACAGATACCCAAAGCCTGCTGGTGCTGGCCCACCCCTACCTCAATCAGCAGGTACAGCAGGCCTTGAAAGAGGGCACCTACAAGGTTGCCCGTTACGCCTGGGGCCGTGACTATCACAAGATACTTAAAAGCAAAATGAAAAAGCTTCTGCTTCGCTTCGAGCTGGCAGGCCGCATGGTGGTTGATTCAACGCCCCTGCCTGAGCGCTACTTCGCCCGCAGGGCAGGTCTTGGGCGCATTGGGCGCAGTGGCATGCTCATACACCAGCAACAGGGCAGTTATTTTTTATTAGCTTTTATTCTACTGAACCACCAGGTTGAAGCTGATCAGAAGCCAGAAACAGATCTGGCTGAAGATATCAATACTCTCTGTGGTGATTGTTATAAGTGTGTCGAAGCCTGCCCCACGGGTGCCATAAGCAATGAAGGGCTGGTCGATTCAAACCTGTGTATTTCTTATCTGACGATAGAGAACAAAAAACCAGAGATACAAACCCAGAAAACCAAAAAGCACCGCTGGATCTTTGGCTGTGATATCTGCCAGACTGTCTGCCCCTATAATAAGCAGGCTTTAGTCACACAAGAAGCAGACTTCGGTGTGCGTCAGGTTACCAGAGAGCTGGCCCAGGGGCGACTGCCCGCCGAAGAAAGTGAACTATTTGGCAGCCCATTAGCAAGGGCAGGGCTTTCTGGTCTCAAGCGTAATATTGATTATGTGAAACAGATTAATGGTGAAAAACCATAAAGGTATTGCCCGTCTGTGAATGATTCATTCTGCTACCAATAGCTTAATTTTTCCGGCCACAGGGCCGAATATTTGTCATGACTGAAAAATTCACCATCAGCGGCGGGCAGGCCCAGCCAGCACCGCCAAAGTCAGATTTGAGTCTGGCCATCGTTGCCGCCGAGTTTAATAAAACCATCAGTTCGAGTCTCGTTGAAGGTGCCCAGCAGGTCTTTGCGGCCCAGGGCATCAGCGATGTTTCAACGCTCTGGGTACCCGGGGCGTTTGAAATACCTATCACCTGTGAACGGTTGCTTAACTCGAAGAAGCTTGATGGCATTGTTACTCTGGGTGCTGTAATCAGAGGCGATACACCCCATTTTGATTATGTAGCTGGCGAGTGCGCCAAAGGGGTAAACAGCGTCAGCCTTAAGTACAAAACTCCCATAATGTTCGGGGTTTTAACCACCAATACTGTTGAGCAGGCCCTCAATCGGGCCGGCCTCAAACTGGGTAATAAAGGTGCCGAGGCCGCTGCTGCGCTGCTTGATTTGCTCGCTTTATTTCGTGAGCACCAGATTTAGAGGGGTTTTATGAAGCCACACCGGGCCAGAATTCTGGCTATGCAGGCCATTTACCAGTGTGAATACCTCGATCATCAGGTTGATGACCTGGTCGAATTCAACTGGATCGATTTCGCGGTTCCTGATGGTGAAAAAAAAATGGCCGCAAAAATCATTTCTGGGGTAAAAGAATACCACAAAGAAATCGACACTATAATAAGAGACTATTCGACAAATTGGCATTTTGACCGAATCAGCCGGGTAAATCGGGCTATTTTACGTATTTCGATTTATCAGTATCTGTACGATGATATACCAGAGAAGGTAATTATCGATGAGGCTATTAAGCTGGCCCGTGAATATGCTGAAGATGACGCCAGCCGCTTTGTAAACGGGGTGCTAGACGCAGTTTTTAAGAGTCTCGAACGAAAAAACGTAAACCATGGAAAATAAAAACAGACTGGTAGGGCTTGAGACTGAAGAAGCCAAAATTACCTTTGACGAAGGGCATAGCAGCGGGCTCAAATGGTACTGGCTGGTACCTACAGTGGTCTTGTCGCTTGCAGCCATTCTAACTGCTGGCTACTGGCTCTGGTGGAAGAAGCAACACAGCAAAGACCGTGATCGCCTGGCTGATATCAAAACCATTGAAACTCGAGAGAATAAAAAAGTTATTCCTTCACAGTTACCTGATGACACAAAGCTGAATGAAGCCATTCGTCTCTATAAAAATGGGTATACTAAACCGGCCATAGCTGCCTTTGATAAAATCGTTACCAGCACGGCGGCCCCTGAAGTTAAAGTGGCCTCACTGATCTATTTGGGAATCATCTACGACGAACAGGGCAAGTTTTCTCTGGCAGTTGATTACTACCGACGGGCCCTGAAGCTTGACCCTAAGAACTGCCATGCCCATTACAATCTGGCTATTTCATTGCGCAATAAATCATTGTTTAAAGAAGCTATGGCTGAATCACAACTGGCGGCTAAACTCTGCCCTGGCCTGATTGATGCAAAGCTGCTCACTGGTGAAATTCAATACGAAAGCGGCGATTATCAGGGCGCAGAAAAAACCCTTGATCTGGCTGCTAACCAGTCTTCAGACCCCCGGGCCTTTTATGACCTTGGTCTCAACTTCAAGGTTCAGGGAAAGATGGCCGAGGCCAAGACGGCTTTTCTTAATGCCCTCAATAAAGCAGAAGCCGGTGAGGTGGCCTATAAATCGGCTAACCAGCTTGGTATTATTAATGCCCAGCAGGGTGATCTGGCCAATGCAAAGTTTTATCTCGAAAAAGCAGTTAATCTAAGCCCTAAAAATCCGAAATACTATTACAACCTGGCCCTGGTACAGTTTCGTCTTGATGAAAAAAGTGCCGCTCTGAAATCGCTTGATGAAGCCATTCAGCATGGTCATCACCACCCCCAGGCCTATATGCACATCTCGCAACTCTACCGCGAGATGGGGGCTGCCGACAAGGCCGAAGCAGCCCTGCGCTCAGCTCTTGAGCAGGCGCCCCTGAACCCAACCATACTGTCTGCCCTGGCCGATACGCTTACTGAGCAGGCCAAATGGAATGATGCTATCAAAATCTTGAGCCGCATGCTTGATAATGCCACCGGCGACAAAGAGCGGGCTCTGGCTCACTACAATCTTGGCATCATCTATAAAAATCTGAAAGACTACGAGAAAGCCGAGCTGCATCTTGATAAATCTTTTGATCTTGAAAATGGCCAGAACGAAGATGCGCTGGTCGCTCTGGCTGAAACGTACCAGCAGAATAACCAGCCCCAGCGGGCCATAAAGATCTACCGTCGTGCGGTTAACATTAACCCCGAAAATCTGCCTCTGCAGCGTTCGTTAAGCCAGCTTTACTACGATCTTGGTCTGTTAACCGAAGCAGAGAAGGGCGCCCGCCGCCTGGCTGACTTCAAGAAAAAAGAAGAGTATTATTACTTTGGCCAGAAGATGCTGGGTATGATCTACAAAAAACGTAAGCTCTACGATACTTCAATTCGTTATCTGCAAGAAGCCCTTAAAGAAAAAAAGCCCGAGTCGCGATATCATACCCTGGTAGAGCTGGCAGACACCTATCTGGTTTCAAACAAGTCTTCAGCCAATGCGCTTTCATATCTGCAGCGGGCCATTGCCATTAAACCCGCCTCAACCCATGCCCGCCTGGTGCTGGCCAGGGCCCTGTTGAAAGACGGCAGTATCAGCTCGCAAGAGCGTGCCGAAGAAGAGCTTACCACAGTCATTGAAAACCCCCATGGTGAGACCGCCAACCAGTCGAACGCCTATACTCTGCGCGGTATTATTTACTATAAGCAGGGCCGTTTTTCAAGGGCCCTCGATGATTTTAACCGGGCTCTTGAGGTTGACCCCTCAAATCGTCAGGCCTTTGAAAACAAACGGGCTGCAGCCGCACGTATCGAAGAGTCTTAAAAAGAAGTCTTTAAAAACACAGGGCGGCGGCGCCCACAATACCAAAGTTCTCATCACCTTCGGTGAATTTAATCTCAGTATAACCCTTAAATACATCGAACAAACGTTCTTCTACAATCAGATTGATGTGGGGTTCGAGAAGATCGTGGGCCGCAGCCATGCCACCGGTGATAATGATCAGGGGCAGATTTAACATATGAGTAATGCTTACACAGGCCAGACCCAGGGCCTGGCCGGCAATTTTATAAACTTTCTGTGCCTGCTCATCGCCAGAGCGGGCTGCTTCGGCAATTTCTCTGGCAGTAAGCCTTTTCTCTGTAAATAAATAATAGTATTCAACCACCCCGGTAGCCGATGCAAAGGTCTCTAAACAGCCCCAGGCGCCGCAGCCACACTGGCGCAGTGCAACCCCTGGCTGCCAGAACGGGTCGTTCACCGGTATGTGACCAATCTCGAAACCATTACCCTTGTAACCGCTGTATAGTTTTTTATTTAGCAGCAGGCCACCACCAATGCCGGTGCCCAGGG
>CAZHLC010000189.1:6924-7206 GCA_964532545.1 uncultured Leptospiraceae bacterium
AGAGCGGTCACGCTGGCATCGTTGTTAAGCTCAGCCCTGATTTCTTTACCGAGGTTTTTCAGAGTTGTCTTCGCATGGGGCAGAATGGGACAGTTTTTCAGGGTAGGAACATTGGCCGACTTGAGAATCACCCCTTCATTAAGATCAAGGGGGCCAACCGAGCCAATGCCGCAGGCTATGAAATCATCTTGCCCATAGTTGTTCAAAATCTCATCAAGGGCCGAGAGAAAACCTTCATTGCCTGCTTCTTGCGGGGTCGCTACAGTGGTTTTTTTGCTGACC
>CAZHLC010000190.1:0-7205 GCA_964532545.1 uncultured Leptospiraceae bacterium
GGGCATTGCAGCGGCGGGCTCTGCAGCTTACCTTTTTTATCCCAGCCGCCCACCATTTCGCTCTGCTGGCCGTGTACGGCCTGAAACAGCACATGTTAACATAATTGAAAAGCTTAAAATTGAGAATAGCATGGCTTTTTTTGATTTTGAGAGCATAAACTTAGACTGGTTAACACATTGTTTCAGTCAATAAAAATGCATTGGCTTAAATGAAGCCCGGCATAACCCTGGCAATCTGCCCCCAGACTAACACCGGGGCAAGTACAGGTCACCCAGTAGACCTTTTGAGAATCACATATGCCCTACATTGCAGAAAGAACGAAACCAACGGTAAACCCATCTGACTACTATAGCCGAAAGCAAATCGAAGCCTTTGGTGAAGAATTGCACCAGCTATACCTCAAAACGAAAGATAAAGTGGGTCAAGAAGACCTTGAAATCATGCGGCGCCTTGATACAATTTCGCAATGGTTCGAACGACTCGGCCGCAGCCTGATACATTTCTCGCCCGGGCCCATCAGCTGGCTTTCGGGCTCGACGTTGCTGGCAGCTCATTACGTAATGGAATTCACCAACGGCCATAACATTATGCATGGTCACTATGATCAATTTAAAGATGAACGCCTTAATTCTGATAACTTCAGCTGGGATCTTACAACCCCTGAGATTGATTGGAAATTTGAACACCACACCCTGCACCACCCCTTCACCAATGTAGCCGGCAAAGATTCTGATTACGGCTACCTGCTGTTTCGAGTTAATGATGACCAGCCCTGGCATTTGCGATTTTTACCCCAGATATCGTTGTTTATTTCACTGCCTTTTTCGGTAGACAAGCTCTTTCCCTGGTATATCGCCACTGCGCGCGCCATCGTAGAAGACCGTGAAATTGTTACTCTGCAAACTTATGGCGGCGGCATCGAACGCGTTTTAAAGAAGCTCGCAAAGAACTACCTGCTCTACCCCCTGATGGCGGGCCCCATGTTTGCCAAAGTGGCCGCCGGCAACTTCATGGCTGAGGCCATCAGCAATGCCCACACAATTCTGATGCTGGCCATCGAGCACCACAGCGAAGACATACCGCTGATCGAGATGGCCACGAACGAAACCCGGGGTGATTTTTACCTGCGTCAGATTATCGCCAGCCAGAACTATGAGCTGCCCGGCTGGTACGAAGATCTTTTTACCGGGGCCGTGAATATTCACATTGAACATCATCTGTTTCCTGATTTGCCTTTTAATCGTTTAAAAGAAATGGCACCCGAGGTTGAAGCAATCTGCAACAAGTATAATGTTCCCTACCGCAAAGCCAATGTCTTTGAAGCCATTGGGCATTTACTCGAACTGGCCTTAAAAAAATCACTGCCTACAAAAAAAGAAGATAAGTCTTCTCTCGATCTGCTGCTGAACCCGGGCGAACTATTCAACCGTATCATCGATGGCGTGCAGCAGATTGTTCAGTCAGTCGAGACCCCAAAAGATTTGACCTTTGTTGACTCAAGAGTAATTGAAGTAACAGAAGAGACCCCGCTGGCCCGGCGCATAAAACTGAGGCTGCCCGCCGAGTTCGGCAAAGTAAAAATTCGCGGGGGGCAATACATTTCTATCAAGGTACGCATTGGGGGCATTGATCATGTGCGCCAATACAGTCTGGTAGAAACCGGCCAGCCCGGTCACTTAACGATCGTGGTAAAGAGTGTAAAAGACGGCCTGGTATCAAATCATATTCAACGTAACCTGAAAAAAGGTGAAAAAATTACCATCGTTGGTGGTATCAAAGGTGACTTTCAGTATCACCATACTGATTCACAACAGATATTCATCGCAGGCGGCGTAGGTATTACCCCTGTTTACGCCATGCTTGACGAACTGGCTAAAACAACCCAAGATCTGTCAAAGTACCAGCTTTACTACTTTAACAATGATGCATCTTCAATTATTCTACACAATCAAATTGAAGTTTTTAGAAATCAATATGGCCTGCAGGTTGAACACTTTCTGGCGTCAGAGAATAACCTTTTTTCTGAGCAATGGTTCTCACAGGCGGTTGCCGAGAACAAGATCTCAAAAGATGCGGCAATTTATGCCTGTGCCCCGACTGCGATGCTTGAAAAGCTCGAAAGTGCCATTGAAAAGAATGGCTTAGACACAAAAAAATACTTCACCGAAAACTTTTCAGTTGCCAGCAAAGACTTTGCCCTGACCGGCCGAACTCACAACGTCGAGCTACTTAGCTCTAAAAAATCTTTTCAGCTTGATGAAGGTGAACCGGTACTCAATGGCCTTGAGAAGGCGGGTATAAACATACCCAGCGGCTGCCGCAAGGGCCTTTGTAAGGCCTGCCTCGTTAAAGTTGAGAATGGTTCTGTCGAGTCTGAAGACAACAAGACAAAGAATCTGCATTCAGAGTTTATAACCAGCTGCAACTCTTTTGCCCGGGGCGACCTGAAAATCTGGTTGTAGTGCTCTGCCAGCATTAGCAGAACCAGATCAATATTGCCTGCAGCTGAGCGAATTACTGGGCGAAACTATTCATCTCGAATAACTTTACACCCAATCTAGAAGTTAATTTTAGGAAATCATGGCCCAGCAAGAACAACAAGATTTTCCCGTAAGTACCCGGCGCCACAGTGCAGCTCATGTGCTGGCCCAGGCGATCAGGTCGAAATACCCCAATGCAAACCTGGCCATTGGCCCCGACATCGACAATGGTTTCTACTATGATGTAGTCACAGACCCCATTATCACCGACGAAGATCTTAAAGATATTGAAAAGCGCATGAAAGAAATAGTAAAACAGAAGCAGCGCTTTGAACAATACGATATGCCCCTTGAAGAGGGTATCAAATACCTCGAACAGGGCGATCAGACCTTTAAAATCGAAATGGCCCGCGACTTCGAGCGCGATAAGGGCCTCACCTCGCTGTCATTTTATCGCAATGTCAAAAAGAGTAAAGAAGGCGATCAAGAAGCCTTTGTTGATATGTGCGATGGCCCCCACGTCAATCATACCGGCCAGATTGGCCACTTCAAGCTGACCTCAGTAGCCGGCGCCTACTGGCGTGGCGATGCCAAGCGTGAGCAACTCACCAGGGTATACGGCTGGCTGTTTGAAACCCGCGAAGAGCTGCTGGCCTACGATAAAATGATGCAAGAAGCCAAGAAGCGCGACCATCGCCTGCTGGGCCAGAAGCTTGAACTCTTTACTACTTCACCTAAAGTCGGCTCAGGCCTGATCTTCTGGCTGCCCCGGGGCAATACTATCAAAGAGCAACTTGAGAACTGGGGTAAAGAAACTGAAGAGAAACATGGTTATGTGCGGGTCACTACCCCGGTACTTACTAAAGAAGAGTTATTTTATACCAGCGAGCACCTTCCCCACTATAAAGACTCAATGTTTCCCCCCCTTGAGATGGATAATGAAAATTATTACATCAAACCCATGAACTGCCCCTTTCATCACACCATCTTTGGTCTGCGGCCGCGCAGCTACCGCGAACTGCCTCTGCGTATGGCCGAATATGGTCTCTGCCACCGTTATGAAGACTCGGGGGCCCTGTTTGGTCTCATGCGGGTACGCGGCATGGCCATGAACGATGCACACATCTACTGCACTGAAGAGCAGGCCGTCGAAGAATTTGCCAGCGTAATCAAACTGCACGAGTACTATTACAAGTCACTGGGTATCACCGATTACTGGATGGAGCTGGCTCTGCGTAACCCAGAGAATGACAAGTACCATGGCGATGAAAGCATGTGGCAGAAAGCCGAAGATTTGACCCGCAAAGCGATGGATGCTTCAGGCGTTGACTACAAAGTTGAAAATGACGGGGCCGCCTTCTACGGCCCCAAGATGGATTTTCAGGTCAAGAGCTCAATCGGCCGTGAATTCACTGCCAGCACCTGCCAGCTTGATCTTTTTATGCCCGAGAAATTCGACCTGAAATATATCGATAAGAATGGTGAAACCAGGCGCCCAGTCTGTATTCACCGCAGCCCCCTGGGTACTCATGAACGTTTTATCGGCTTTTTGATAGAGCACTTCGCGGGGGCCTTTCCCCTGTGGTTGTCGCCCGAGCAGATTCGTATTCTACCAGTTTCAGAAGTTCATCAAGAATACGTTGATAATCTGGCCCAGAAGCTGCGCGACGAAGGCCTGCGAGTCAGCATAGAGCCTGCTGATGACACCCTGGGCAAACGTATTCGCACCGCCACCCAGCTGAAAATTAACTACATGCTGGTTATTGGTGATAAAGAAGTTGAAGCCGGCAATCTTAACGCCCGTAACTATTTCAGCGGCGAGCAGAAAACCTACGGGGTCGAAGAATTTATCACCATGCTGCGCGAAGAAATCGCCACCAAGGCCATTCAAGAGCTTACCGTTAAAGCTTGAGGGGCCTCTCAGCCCTGAATGGCAGGTAACTAAATTTCATTGACACTCGCTTTCTAAACCTGTAATTTCGCCTGCGAAGGCTACAATGAGGCGATTTTTCATATACCCGCTGCTTCTGGTCTTTGTCGGCGCTGTTATTGGCGAGAAAGTTCCCCGGGCCAGCATCTTCAAGATCATGTCAAACTATAAGAAAATGTTTGGCGGCTATGTGATAGCTACTGGCAAAAAGGCCGAACAAGAAGGTGATGAATTTATCTTCGAGGCCCTGCCCAAAGAAACCGCTGTTCTTAAAGAAAGCTATAATCCTGAAAAATTTAAACCCGAAGACCTGTTTCTCAACATTCGTATCGAAGATAAAGTTCTGATGCGCAAAATGAAAGATGTCTCACCGGGCTCTACCCTGACCATTCTCATCGAAGTACGCGAGCAGACGGTGTATAACAAGATTATTCCGGTGTTTGTGGTGCATGACTACCAGGTGCTGGCCGAAGGCAGTGGTAGTGGCGGCAAAGTCAAAGAAGATATGATGGAATTTGAAACCTACGAAGACAATAAAGCCGAAGAGAAAAAGCCACGCCGCCGTATCAAGATACGACGCAAGCGGCGTTAATCAACTTTCCAGGTTTCGCCTGAATAAAGTAAATCTTTAAGAGTGCCCTGACCCTTCTGAGATAGAACAGTTTTCTTTTCAAATTCAACCTTTTCTTCGTAAGTCGGTGCCTCAACCGATCTGATGACACCCATGGCGGTAGGCAGCGCTTCACCACCCATGGCCGCCAGCATATAGTGCAGATGGGCTTCTTTCATTGTGGGGTCGTGCACCAGCAGGTCATCAACAGAATGATCTTTAAGACTCACTGCTTTAAGCACATGGCTGGTGCTGTCATAGACAATGCCCTTGTCTTGCTCTTTGCCAAAGACCATGGGTTTGCCGGCTTCAAGCATCAGCAGCTTGTCATCGCGAACAGTTTTATCAAGAATGGGCTTGAACACCCCATCATTAAAAATATGGCAGTTCTGCAGGGCTTCAATCATTGAGGTACCCTTATGAGCATGGGCGGCCAGAATGGTCTGCTGTAAGTGCTTGGCCAGTATGTCAGCCGTGCGGGCCACAAAGGTCGCCTGGGCACCAATGGCCAGATTCAGCGGGGCCACCGGTCGAACCGAGCTGCCGAAAGGCGAGGTCTTGGTGACAGTACCAACACTTGAGGTTGGTGAAAGCTGCCCCTTGGTAAGGCCATATACTTCATTATTAAATACAATGAGATTTACATCAAGGTTACGGCGCAGAAGGTGAATCAGATGGTTACCACCAATACTGAGAGCATCGCCATCACCAGAGATAATAAATACATGCAGGTCGGGGTTATTCAGCTTCACCCCGGTAGCAAGGGCCGGCGCGCGCCCGTGAATAGTGTGAAAACCATAGGTGTTCATGTAATAAGGAAAGCGCGCAGCACAACCAATACCGCTGATAAAAACGATCTTTTCTTTGGGCACACCCAGCTCGGGCATGACTTTCTGAACCCCGGCCAGTATCGAATAGTCACCACAGCCTGGGCACCAGCGAACATCTTGATCGCTCATAAAATCTTTTTTTGAGTATGTAGGTGCCTGTGAGTCTTGCGTTTTTGCCTGTGTCATTGAAACCTCTTAAATCTGTGCCTTAACTGCATCAACAATGGTGCTGATGTGAAAAGGCTGCCCTGTTACCTGATTAATCTTTTTCACTGGTAGAGCATACTGGCCCTGCAGCACAAAGGCCAGCTGGCCCATGTTTAATTCGATAACAAATACTTCTTTGTACTTCTTTAGAATGTCTTCGAGATCTTTAGGCAGCGGGTTCAAATAGTCTACATGAACCTGAGCTGCTTCGACACCCTCATCGGCCAGTCGGCGCCGGGCATCAACGATGGCGCCATAGGTTGAACCCCAGCCAACCAGCAGAATATCTGCATCGGCCTTACCTTCAACTTCAAGAGCCGGGTAATCATTGGCAATGCGGGCCACTTTTTCAGCCCTGAGGTCGGTCATCTTCTGGTGATTTTCAGGATTATAGCTGACGTTGCCAGTCTCATGGGCTTTTTCAAGACCGCCAATGCGGTGCTCTAAGCCAGGGGTACCGGGTTTAACCCAGGGGCGGGCCAGGTTTTCATCGCGCATATAGGGCTTAAAACCCTCAGCCTCTTCATGATACTTCAGAGTAATTTTTTCTAATTCACTTTCTTCTGGCAGACGCCATGGCTCAGCACCGTTGGCCAGATAAGTTTCAGAAAGAAACATTACCGGGGTCATATACTTAGCCGCAATACGAAAGGCTTCAACAGCTTTAAAAAAACAATCGGCCGGTGAGCGGGCGGCAATAACCGGTATGGGGCTTTCACCATTGCGGCCAAACATGCAGGTGAGCAGATCGGTCTGCTCGGTTTTGGTGGGTAGCCCTGTTGATGGGCCACCGCGCTGAATATCCATAATAACCATGGGCAGCTCAGCCATGACGGCCAGACCAATACCCTCTGACTTCAGTGAAATACCGGGCCCTGATGAGGTGGTGACCGAAAGCGAACCTGAAAAGCTCGCACCCACAGCAGAGCAAACTGCTGCAATCTCGTCTTCGGCCTGAAAGGTTTTCACCCGGTAATTTGAATTTGCAGAAATATAATGCAGAATTTCTGAAGCAGGTGTAATGGGGTATGTAGCCAGAAAGATTTCGCTGTCTGAGAGCTCGGCTGCGGCCAGTATACCCATGCTCAGGGCCTCGTTGCCGGTGATGTTGCGGTAGGTGCCCGCCTTAAGTTCGGCCCGGTTAATG
>CAZHLC010000191.1:0-7162 GCA_964532545.1 uncultured Leptospiraceae bacterium
GCTGTACTGTCAGCACTGACTCAAAGCCTTTAATGGCCTCATCAAACAGAGCAGCACACACCTGAAGAAGCTGTTCACATAGTCTTCAGGTGTGTGCTGTACTGTCAGCACTGACTCAAAGCCTTTAATGGCCTCATCAAACAGAGCAGCACACACCTGAAGAAGCTGTTCACATAGTCTTCAGGTGTGTGCTGTACTGTCAGCACTGACTCAAAGCCTTTAATGGCCTCATCAAACAGAGCAGCGATTTTCTGCCGCTGCTCAACAAAGGCCTCAAGGCGCTCAATCTGGCCCAGAGCCACTGCAGCACAGAGCTCAGACATTCGATAGTTATACCCATAGGCCACATGCCTTATGTAGTCAGGTGATTGTATTTCTTCACGTGAGATTTTGCCTTTTTTTGCAGACAAGGTGCCGTAGCCCAGGCCTGAGAAGCGACGGGCCTTGTCAGCCAGGGCCTCGTCATTGGTGGTGAGCATACCACCTTCACCGCTGGTGATGTGTTTGCTGGCCTGAAAACTATAGCTTGAGAACTCGCCAAAACTGCCAATGACCTTACCCTTATAGTATCCTAAAAAGCATTCGGCATTATCTTCGATCAGAGCTATACCGTGTTTTTTACACAGCTCTAAGATGGGGTCATAGTCGGGTGATAGCCCATAAAGAGAAACGGTGATAATAGCCTTCGTTTTCGGCGTGATCTTACGGGCAATGTCTTCGGGGTCAATGGTAAAGGTCTGCTTATTGACGTCGGCAAAAACCGGTAATGCCCCTGCATGCAAAACACAGAGCGAGGTGCTGGCCATGGTTAGAGGCGTAACAATCACCTCATCACCGGGGCCCACACCGAGAGCAGCAAGGGCAGTATGCATGGTCGCCGTACCATTCACATGACCAATTGAAAAGCTGGTATTAAATACCTTGCAGAACTCTTGTTCAAGTCGGGCATTAAAAATATTATTTTTTGAGGTCTGAAATTCATTTTCAAGAACCTCAGCTACATACTTTTTCTCTAGATCGCTTATTCTTTGCATATTCTTACCTGTAGAGATCACTTCTTGATACCTGCTGGTTTATCTGCAGCAGGCTCTGATTTTTTTCAATATAACCTATTACTTCTTCTGTACCAAAAAGATACTCTTCACCAAAATGCTCGCAAAGCTTGCGCGCCAGCTGCATATCTTCTACAGTGTCAACAGTGAGCCTGATGTGTGATTTGTTTTGATAATATGACAGGTTGAAAACATTCAGGCCAGCCCCTTCGCTATATAGCCAGGGGGTGACATGCTCGCGCTCAAACTGGCTGGCCGCATTATTCTGGGCAGCCTTAAGGGCCTTAAACGAAAAAATTTCAAGATCTAACCCCTCAGGAAAACTCGGCGGTCGATTATTACATACCACATCATAGTCGCGGGCCCTGTAATGGTCAATGGCCTGGTCAATCAAGGCAGGGTCTTTAAAGGGGTCATCGGCAGTTACACGCAAGATGTGCGACGCACCGTAGTGGTCGGCAGCCTGATAGAACCTCTCAAGCACGTCATCTTCGCTGCCCGCAAAGCTGTGGTATTCATTGACTCTGGCCCAGTCAACCAGCTGCTGATCAGCATCAGCATCGCTGGTGGCAATGATAATATCATCAACAAAACGAGAGCAGCTGACCCGTGCAATTACATGCTCTAGAATGGTTCGCTTCAGAATCGGGGTCAAAACCTTACCCGGCAGGCGGGTAGAGCCCATGCGGGCCTGAATAATGGCGGCTAACACTTTTTTAATTCTTCCAGGTTGAGGGGTCAATCAACATTGCTTCTGTACTGGCGAGGTGGGCAAACTCGCCCTGGGCAATGTCAAATGCCGGGTTCTCAAAAGCCTCGAGAAGCTGCTCAAGCTGCTCACTGTTCTGGGCGCCCACAATTACGTGATCTACACTCTGCACGCTTTGAATAAACGACATGGTTGCGGCCAAAACACTGGCTTTTCTTTCGCTCAGCACCTGCTTAAACTTCTGATGATGACTGACAAAGGGTGCAAGGCTGCCGGTCAGTTTTTCTGCTGGCAGAAAAAACAACCCCTGCAGAAACAGCGAGCGTGAATGCAGTTCAATATTGCGTTCTTTGAGCCTGGGCAACACTTTAAGCATGCGCTGGTCGTATATATTCAGAGGGAACTGAACAAGTTCGATATCAGGCCAGCTCTGCAGCACAACCTCAAGCACCTCTGGTGAATAAACAGAAACTCCGATTTTTTCGACCAACCCGCTCTCTTTCAGCTCTTTCAGCACAGAGTAGAGGTGCCCGCCCCTATCTGCAAGAGCATCATCGGCATAATGAACCATAAGGCCATAGACCCGGGGCAAACCAAGACTTTCAAGACTGCGGTAGAACCTGTCTTTGACCGAATTCGCCTCTTTTACGGTTACTATCTCGCCGCCCTTATTCAATGGCAGGGTTTTAGTCACAATCTTAAAAGGCGAATTTTCATGAAGTACCCGCCCAATCACTTCTTCGCTGCTACCATAGGCAGCCGCAGTATCAATCACTTCAACCTGTCTGGTCTCTGCCAGACTGAAGATTTTCTCAACTTCAACCTCGCTTACCTGGCCATCATTGTTGCTGATGCCATAATCAAGGCCAAACTGAACTGTACCCAACCCCAGCTTCACCTTTAAACCGAGGCGTCAACATACTCGGCAATGAGCTTTCGCAGCTCATTGACATCTAACCATTGATCATTAGTTCCGCTGTTATATTTGAAGCCGAATTCGCAGCGCTTACCCTTGAATTCTTTAATATATTCGTCAGCCGTCCACCTTGACATTGAGGGCAGCAGAACAAAGTATTTATCAAACTCTAGGGTGTTCAATGCATCAGTTTCAGTGATCATTTCTTCATGCAGTTTCTCACCGGGTCGAATGCCTACAATTTCTGTTTTGCAATCAGGGCCTATAGCCTTTGCAACATCCATAATATTGTAACTTGGTATTTTGGGTACAAACAGCTCACCACCCCACATGGCGGTAGCTGCAAACAGCACCAGGTCAATACCTTCTTCAAGGGTAATATTAAAGCGGGTCATACGCTCATCTGTAATAGGCAATACTCCATCACTGCGCTTCTTTAAAAAGAAGGGTATCACACTGCCTCTGCTTCCCATAACGTTACCGTATCGTACCACCGAAAACTTGATGTCGCGGGCACCTCTGAAGTTGTTGGCTGCAACAAAAAGCTTATCAGAGCAGAGTTTCGTGGCACCATAAAGGTTGATAGGCGCAGCAGCCTTATCGGTGCTGAGAGCAACAACGTGGGTTACACCCCGGTCAAGGGCAGCTTCAATTATATTCTGCGCGCCCAGTATATTGGTTTTAATAGCTTCAAAGGGGTTATATTCACAGGCCGGAACCTGCTTCAAGGCCGCAGCGTGTACCACCAACTGAATATCTTCAAAGGCCCGCAGCAGTCGGTCTTTATCGCGCACATCGCCGATAAAATATCTAAGCTGGGGATACTTCGACTCTGGTAACTCTTGCCCCATCTCAAACTGTTTAAGCTCATCACGCGAGTAAATTACAATGCGCTCAACTTCAGAGTGATTCTCAATCAACGTTCGCACAAACTTTTTACCGAACGAGCCGGTACCGCCAGTGACCAGCACTGACTTAAAGGGAAACTTCTTCTCTGTAAAAAATTGCATTGAATGCCTACTCTATTTCTTGTACATCATCTTCAAGCTTAACGTTCATGTTTTCTAATTCTGCCTGCAGGTTCTGAATCTCAACTTTTATTTCGTCATACTCGGTCATCTTACGCTTGAGAAACGAAACAGTCAGACGCGCCTTCTCTTCTAAGCCCTGGGGGGTAAGCATATAAGAATAAGCCCACTTGTTCTCACTGTTTTTAAAATTCTTGGCCTTGATTAAACCCTTGTTGACAAGAGCCTTGATGCAGAAATTAGCTTTACCAAGACTCATACCCAGGTACTTGGCCAGCTGACGCTGGCTGCGGGCGCGCCCAGCCTCCATCTCTTTCAGAAGCTTGTATTTAATTTCTTCGCTGATATTCATTAGTAAAAGGGCTGCGTTCATTCAGTGAACACACAGGGCGCAGCTTCGCCAAGATCACCACAGGGGCTGACTTAGTAATAAAGAAGCAGGTGCGCCCTATTACAGCCGAAACATGCAAATAAGACTTATGAAGGTCAGCAAGAGTGACCTTAAAAAGGTTTTATGCGGTCAAACCCTTTTCAGGCGGTATTGTGACATAAGTTACTGCTGAAAAGCGATGAGAATAACGAAAAAAGGCCGCAAATGCGGCCCTCTCAGAAAAGCAACAACTACAATTAAGCAGCAGTAGCTTTTTCAGTTTCAGCCTTGGGGGCTTCAACAGTTTCTGAAGCGGTCAGGCTTTTAAACTGGGCGGTAACGTCTTCAGTGAAGGTTACAACCTGCTCTTCAAGCTCTTTGTATCCCTTTAAGGCGTCAGCAACAAAGTCTTTAACTTTAGCTGAGTTCTCATCAGTAGCACCTTCGCCAGCTGCGATATACTCATTGATTTTAGCTTCAGCCTGGCTAAGAATATCTTGAGCCTGCTCATCAAGAGTTTTTACGGTACCAATACCAAAGTTAACGATGCTATTTACTGTTTCTTCCATTTGTGTTCTCCACACCTCAAATTTTCATTTCAGTGCACCCTTTGTATTGATGCACTGCATAAGGCCATCATTGTGCGGCGCATCAGGCCGTAAAGCTTTTTTTAATATTTTTCAGGAGGGATTTTAGTTATTGAGCAATTTTTCAGCTTTTTCGAAGTCTTCTTCGTGAATTTGCAGCTTTAAAACACCAGCCGTGCCCGAAAAAGCAACACCAAAACTGCCAGCAGTATTTTCATGTAGCAGGTTCGACTGTATACCGTGTTGCTCAAGGCGGGCTGCCACAATATGGGCCTCACCTGCATTGTAGAACTCTTGAATCGTAACCAGCACATCCTCATTGAATACAGCAGAGAAACAAATGGCTATTTTTTTGACAGAACAGCAGCGAATCAAACACTCAGCCATGCAGGCCGCGATACAAGAAGTGCTACAGTATTTTATAGATCACGATGGCTGCCCCTGCGGTTACAAATCATTTGTTTTCTGGGCAGGCAAACCCCAGGGCCCTGGCTGGCACGATATTTTACAGGGCGAGCTGGTAGCCCAGGCCGTTAAGCTCGACTGCTATGAATCAAAGAAGCCTGAGCAACCTGAGTACTGGCTGGCCGCTGAACTAACTTGCAAAGTCTGCGACACAAAATGGAAGTATTTCTGTGAAGAGTGGCGCATGCTTGCCTACAAAAGACAGTTGCTCAGGCCAGATATACCCAAGCCCCAGTCACTCTTTCCGCTGGTGTTAAGCGATCAGCTCTTTGCTACGGCGGGCCGCGAGCCCGACCCACAGATCAGGCGCTTTACTATTGAAAAGTGGGTCGATTTTATGAAAACAGGTGACTACTGATTACTCAAGCTGGGGCCAGCCCTTATTCTGCTCGCCAATCTGCAGCACCCCATAAAGTATAGCGATACCAATAAGGCCTGATAGCGAGCCAGCAATGCCTAACCCAGAAGATAGATTTAAACCAAAGGTAATTATGCTGGTACCGATAAAGCCATAGAAACCCCATTTCTTCCACGTGAACAGGCCAATCACACAGGCTATGTTAGCAAAGCCCAGTATCGCCAGCGGATACACTATCCAGACCGGTGCTTCAGGTAGAGATCGAATCAGCGATTCACCTGCGAACAAATAAATCAAAGATGACACAGCGTTGGCCAGCAAGGCAAAAACAAGGTAGGCTGTTAGGCAACCATGGCGCTGTTTGCCCCCTTCGACGGGCACTTGATTATTTTCTTCTTCTGTCATTTACTTTCCCCCTAAAATCTGTATTACTTTCGTATGGCCCTGCTCTTCAGCTTCTTCTAAGGCAGTTTTGCCGTCAAACTGTGACTTAATTGCAGGGTCAGCGCCATGTTCAAGCAACAAGGTAACAATGTCAACAAAGCCACCGCGGGCGGCCTCAATCAGCGGTGTTGTCATGTACTCGGGGTGCTGGTAATTGAGGTCAACCCCTGAATTAGCATACATGCGCACCGTACTCAAATGCCCGTCTTTGGCCGCCTCTGTTAGAGCTTTCCAATCGCCTGCGCTACTCATGATTCAATCTGTAGCTGCAGCAGAACCCCATCTGTGGTTTCATAAACCGCAATCGACGAAAGGTCGAGATCGCTGAGGTCATGGCAGCATATATTGTATTTTCCTTTTGTTTCATTACGGTTAACTAACCCCTTACGCTTCTCACGTGGTACCACTTTGACCTTTGAGGCAGCCGCCTCTTCGGCATAGATTTTTTTATACTCTGCTGAAATCTGCTCTAACAGAACTCTGCGAGAGAAGCCATCATCTGACTGTAATTCAATGACTACGGGTTTACCCAGGGGGTAATCAATGCGAACCCTCACCTTCTTTTCACTGAGCAAAACAGTGTCAGCCTCAACCAGGCGCCCCAGATCTATTTCGGGCTCATGCAGCGAAGCCCAGTAAATATAATCACCTTCGAATATCTTTTTCTCTTTTTCAGTGGCTTTAACCTTAAAATCAATTCTTTTGATAAAAACGGTTTGTACCTGCTCTTTACAGCCCAGCGATAAAGGTAGCAATAAAACGAACAGGCTGAACCAGCGCATGGGATGGTCTTAAAAGATTGGGCCCGCAAGGCAAGATGATTACTGGCTTATCTTTTGGGGGGTCTACGCAGAGATCTGCGCAATCAAATTCAACCAACGATCTTCAGGCCCTTATGTACCGAAATATCAGAACCATCGGCCACAAACACTGAGTCGGGGGTCTGCTGCAGATAGGGGGCAAACTGGGGCCCATAGAGCCTGGTAGCGTCGCAATCAATCTCATATTCTGAATGAGGCAGTATGTTCCAACGGGGATGTTTAACCTCGTACTCAACCGTGGTCTTGTCATCATGGCGGGCATAACCCCAGTAGTGCTCGGCAATATACTCTGGCTCTGAACCATCTACAATGGGGCTACCGTTTTTATTCACCCGGGCCGACATCGAATGCCATTTGTTGTCAAACAACCAGCTGTAACGAATATCAAGCTCGTCACCCAGGTCTAAATAGG
>CAZHLC010000192.1:0-7122 GCA_964532545.1 uncultured Leptospiraceae bacterium
CAGCTTGTCGGCAATAAGCTTTTCTGCCTGCCTGAAATCTTTGGCCTGATAAAAGGTCTCAGCCAGTTGGTAGGTTGACTGCTTGACATCACGGTTGCTCAACAAAAAGGCAATCGCGAAAAAAAGCGCCAGAACCAGAGCAGCTGTTTTAACCAGGGTACCCCTGGTGATCTTGTTTGCGCCTATACGGTCAAGCAGCCATTGTTTCATACATCTTCGGCTGCAAAAAGCCCTTCAGTGAGAGAATCACTTTTTTGCAGCAGGTCTTCAATATCTTTGCGTATGCGGCCCGTCAGCTCTTTCACTTTTTCTTTTTTTTCAGCCTTGCTCTGGCCAACATATTCGCTTAGCAAAAATGGCTTAGCAAAGAAAACATGGGCTTTACGTTTCAGGTGAGAAGGTGTGCCCCCCAGAGCCCGGGGGGTTTTTTTAAATACCAGCGATTCGTAGCGGTCGAGCCATTCATAGAGCCGTTCAGGTGCTGGTTTTGAGGTGATGTAGTCTTTTTTAATAACGATAAAGTCAAAGGCCTGAACACACTTCCAGTGGGCCCATTTGATTTCTTTTTTCGACGCCTTTGGCAGGTTTTTATCGGGGTAACCCACCTGCAGCATTTCTACCACCGAAAACAGTTTACGCAGTTTGACAATGGCATCTGCATCACGGTCATAACCATGAACCTGCAGTTTGTCAGCCACATCATCAAGCAGAGCATGGCGCACCCGGCCCACCCGGTAATCAAAATCATCAGGGTCTTTCACCTCGATGTTGTATTCTTCTTCTAATTGTTCAAGTAAGATGCGGCCTATTGTCAAGAAACGTCTCAGTATGCTTTTGCCAGTGGCATCAATCTGCAGCTTCTTCTCAAGCTTTGACAGAATCTTGTTTATGTTTTTTTCAATTTTCTCTCGGGGCTCTGCGATGACAAATTTGATAAAACCCGGCAGTACGGTTACATCAGCATTGGGGTCTGCTTTGCGTGCATCTTCAAGGCCCCATAGACCCAGCTGGGCCACGCCGCCCTGAAAAGGCATTATGGTATCGTTTTCACCCGACGTCGGTTCACCTTCAGGAAAGATGATGAGTTTGCCAGCCTCTTTAGCAATCGCGGCCCGTGAGGCCTTCATGGCTTCGCGGTCGGTGGTACCAGCAATAACTGAGTAGGCACCAAGACGGCGAATAGCCGGGCCGATCAGGCCGAAGTTCCAGTTAAAGACCTGACGAGAGGCCATAAAAGTGAAGTTGTCACCGATAAGTTTACCCATATAAAAAGTAATGGGTGGTTCAGCAGTTGTGGGATGGTTGGTGAACAGCAGCAAGCGTTTGTCTTTAAGCGACTTGAGCATTTGCCGGTCTTCATCTGAAATGACAATTTCATGAATATTCTGCATGGCCTTGAGCAATACGGGAAAAAGAAAGTGGGCCAGCCCAATCAGGCCCCGGTTTGGCTTGGCAGAAATGAATGACTTCATGGCCCATCTTCGGGCTTTCTAAAACCCTGTAAATCAGCTTTTGCATTTGACATTGTCATTTGCTGTTTCATTGCTTACTTATGCGTAAAGTGCTGCTGATCTCGCTGTCTTTGCTTCTGGTTGCGCCGAACTATCCCCAAAGCTCAGAACGCCGGGCAGTTATGAACGTGGTTCACGATTTTTTAAAGGCCTATCGAACACAAAATCTGAATCTGTTGCTCAGTTTAATTTCAAAAGATATTTATACCATCTGGTCTTCTGGTTATACAGTGAAGGGCTATGCTGCTCACCAGAAGGCCTATTATCGTTCGTTTACTGAGTTCAAATCTTTTCATTCGCAATGGCAGACCGAACAGCTGGTGGTGCAGGGCAATCACGCCTGGGTTGTGGGAGTATGGACGTGGCAGGCTAAAATGGCCCCGGTGCAAAAAACCGTAGAAAAGCAGGTTCATACCACGCTCATTTTTCGAAAGAGCGCCGGCAAATGGAAAATTACCCACGAGCACTCTTCGCTGATTTCAAAAAAAGTTTACGACAGGTGACTTTCTACCTTTATCTTCTGCTGATGAATGCCGGCATGCTGGGCTCGGCGTTTGGTATCTGGGGCTGCGATGTATTGGCTGGCGCAGGTTTGATCTTGCTTTGCCGGCAGTTTGCCCGGCTTGAGAACAGCGTGTATCTCAACACCCTTATTACAGTGCTGGTCACTGGTATGATTAACTTTCACTGGTTGATTGATACCATCTCTGTTTATGGCCATTTGCCCTGGGTAGTCGGCCTGTTGATCTTTCTACTGTATTGCCTGCTGTTTCTAGCCAAGTTCGCTGCCATCTTGCTGGGCTATCGGTGGCTGAGCAGGCGCTTTGATTTTGATTTGCTGCCCCTGGTTTTTCTGGTCATAAGCACTGATCTGATATTCTATGAATTGTTCAGCTGGTCTTGGGGCAACTTGCTGCATACCAATTTACCCCTGCGACAACATGCCAATTGGCTGGGGGTGCACGGCCTTTCAGCTCTGCTTGTTTTACAAGCATGGCTGTTGCTTTGTGCTGTTGAAATAATCAGAAAAAGCTCTCAATTACAGCTAATTCATCAGATAGCATTGGTTTTTCTGGTACTGGCCTATATTGGGGGTGCCGCTCGACTGTGGTTGGGCGATCGTTCTACCCAGTACCTTAACGTGGGCATTGTGCAACCCAATACACCTGCAGCGCTGTTAGAGTATAAAAGCGAACAGGCATTTGCCGGCCGGGCCATCAACCAGGTGGTGAATCAATCTCTGCGTCTGATCTATGATGCCCGGGGGCAGCTTGATTTACTGGTTTTGCCTGAGTCTGCTGTTCCTTTTCATTCGACAAATACTCAGGCTGGGGGCGGGCTGTATTCGGCTACCTATGGCGGCGCGATTGAGTTTCTGGCCAAGATTGGCCAGCAGCCGGTTGTCTACAACGAGCTCGACAACATTAATAAAAAAATCAAAAATGCGCTATCTGTTTTCAGCCCGGGCAGCAAAGAGCGCAAAGTGTATTACAAGAGGCAACTGCTGCCTTTTGGCGAATACACACCCTTCAGTTTTCTTAAGGGGCTTATACCTGAGAGTGGCAATTATACCGCAGCAGAACGTAATACCCCTGTCTCTGCCCCTCTTTACTATAAACGTCAGGTGAATCTTCCCCAGCCAAACCCTGAAAATCTACAGGCCTTGCTGAATCAGATTAATAATGCTGAGTTGCGTTCTGCTGACTGGCCCACATTGAAACCTGGCCGTACCTATGGTATTGTACCCTTGATTTGTTACGAGGCCTTATACCCTGAGTTGATCAAAGAGAGCCTTCGACAAACAACTGACCCAGCCATCATTGTAAATCTCACCAATGATGCCTGGTTTCACAGCAGGCTGGCACGCCACCAACACCTCATGGCCGCCCGCCTGCGCAGCATTGAAAGCAATCTGCCCATGGTACGGGCGGCTGTTTCTGGTATTTCTGTGGCCTATGATCGTTTTGGCAGCGTGCTGGGTGAGCCTCTGGGTGTTGGTAAGACTGGCAGTCGCATAGTGAGACTGCCTCTGGCCCGGGGTGGTGACAGTCTCTATCTGCTCTGGCTAGACTGGCCCTGGTATGGTCTCTGTCTGATTTTTATTTTCTGGGTAGTTTCGCGCGAGCGTAAATCAGCGCAGCGTGAAAAATAGTTTCTGCTCAACGCGACTCAGCGATAGTGTTGTGCCTTTACGCGTATCATAATAAAAGTTCTGCGAGGTGGTGTTTTTGTTTTCTTCACGGTAATCGCTATAGCTGCCGTCTTTTCGCAGCCTTGTGGTAATGTTGTAGGTGCCCTTCATCAGCGATGTTTCGAGTTTCTGGTCTTTCTTTACCAGCCCATGAAAAATCTGTTTATCATGCGCATAGACAGATAAGTGCCAGCCAGTCAGAGAAGGTTCGATATTGGTTTGCAGTGAAATTGAGTTCTTTGCAATGGCCTGATCTCTCACCTTTTGCAGTGAATCTAGAACATTGCGCCATTCTTCTTGCCAGCCGTCGGCAATACGGGTGCCGCTGGTGCCCAGCCCGTATGATTCTCTACCCATGCCCAGATAGATGGTGGCACCAGCCTTGTCGTGAATAGTTATGCCTTCATCGACCTTGATGCGATCAAACTTATTGGCTCTGAAGACCTGGTAGAGGTTTTCAAGCTGTGAACCAGACAGGTTGAAATTAATTGTATTTTTGATTTTGCCGTAATGGCGACCATAGGTGCATTTGTGCCTGGTTAACACCATACCTTCGCCCTGATTGGCCATGCCGCCACCATAAGAGTACTCAATTTTAAGATTCTGCGCAGGCTTTACCGGTAGCTTGCTGGCACATGAACATATGAGTACAGTGAGTGTTAAAAGCCCGGCCAGCTTGCTCATTCGAGCAGCATAGTTGTGCACTCTCTATGAGCAAGCTCTAAAATCGGTTATTTTGGTCAGTGAACTGTCTTCAAACGTTTACGCAACATGGTTTGAAAGCTGTTTTTAGCCTGTTGTTCACCTTTCTTTGGCACCATTTTACCTTTAGGGCGCGTTCCGTACAAATTGTTGCGCGGCGTTTGCCAGTATTGGCCGGCCTGGTATGCATTTAGTGCTATTTCTGTATTCATCGCAAAGTGTTCCCCAAATGTCTACTATTTTTTTGTTAACTACTCAAGTATAGTAAACAAAAAGTAAGTTGTCAAATTTTTATGTTAATTTTGAGGGTGTTTTTTGACAAAAAACCTTGATTTCTCTATAAAAAGAGGCTCTTGACACAGATGGGGCAGGCGCACTTTAAGGTAGCGGTTTTCAGGTTTCTCTAAAAAAAATTACTGCCACCCGCCTTGAAAAGAAGCCCTAGCTCTGGGTTTTTAAGTATCCCTTAAGGCAGCTGTAAATATAGCTTGATAATACGGTGGCATCATCTTCTGAAACCATTTTATGATTCAGCAGATTGAAGCTCAGGCCAATTTCTTTTTTGTCTGTTTCTTTGCGAACCACAAAGGCCGTTGTAATACGAAAGATGGCCCGGGGTAAAGAGACTTTAAGAGCCATGGGCTCTTTGAGGTTGATAGCTTCAGTCTGGGCTTCATCGTCAAACACCAGGGCCATGCCGTTAAGGCTCAGGTCTTTCACCCAGGCTGTAAAAACTTTCTCTGGCACGCCCTTGATCTGTACCAGTTTCTTTGCTTGAACCTTGATTTTGTTTTCAGGGTAGGTGGTGATACGAATGGCCCCGCGCTTTTCGCGACCCTGATCACCCAGAATGATCGGCGTTAGGTTGAGAATGGTTGTCAGGGCCAGGCGGTGGTTGTGCATATTCTTCTGCAGCAGAATAATTTTCTCATTATTAAAAATCTCTTTGATCTTGTTATCAATCAGGTTTGAATGTACAATGCAGCGATGGGGCACAAAGGCATTAATCTTCTTAGCCAGAATTTTGCAGGCGGCGTAGAGTTTGTGTTTGGCCTTGATGATCTCTGCACTGAAGATTTCATCGATGTTAAAGAAGTAGATGGCCAGCCCGTTTTCAGCTGATGGAAGTTCAGACAGCTCTAAGTCTTCAAGACTGCGGCAAAAAATGCGGTGCGCGAAAATGTCGCGCTTTAAAAGTTCTATTTTAAAATCATCGTTGATGGTGGTTGGCATTTGCAACCAGTATAGATGTTTACAATTGGCCAGCGCCTGCTTGCTGTCATGTTGTTCTGCCATGCACAATTTCCTCTCTTCTGTCGCCCACAAAACAGAGTGTAATTGTAAATTCACATGTCTAGAAAATTTAGAAAACTTCTAAGAAAAATTTAGTTTTATGCGGCGCCCATACAGGTTGTCGCAAAACAACCAGTTGGTTCGACCACTATCTCTGGGCTTTGTTCAGCGCAATAATATCCACCGGATCATGCTTGCCTTTAACCTGAATGGGGTCGAGGGTGATGATCTCATAACCCGGTAGGCCGGCGACCTCTTCGTTGAGGCTCTCGCGGGTGAGCACAATGGGGTAGCCCACTGACTTGGTGGCGGCCTCAAGGCGACTGGCGGTGTTCACAATGTCACCCACAACTGTGAGTTCACGGCGATCTTTCGAGCCAACGTTACCTCGAATTACCTTACCGCAGGCCAGACCGATACCTATCTTGATGGGTTCAACCCCGAGGTCGGCAATCTGCCGGTTGGTTTCTTCAATACCGTCGAAGATGCTCATGGCAGCATTGATGGCCAGCTCACGGTGTTTGGTTTCACAGAGTTCGGCATCAAAAACCGCCATAACGGCATCGCCGATAAACTTATCAACAAAACCCTGGTTGTCGCTCACCAGCTCAACGACACGGCTGAAGTGTACGTTGAGCAGCTTAACAATGGTTTCGGGGTCATGTTGTTCTGTGAGTGAGGTGAATGAACGAATATCAGAAAACAGTACCACCGCCTCGATGGCATCGCCATCGGTGTTTACTTTGTGATCGAGAATAAGGTCGCGCACGATGGGTGAGACGTAATGGCCAAACAGGGTTTTGATGGTGGTCTTTTCTTCAAGCTCGTGGGCCATGCGGTTGAGAGCTACCTGCATTTTGCCCAGCTGGTCATCGCTCTGCACCACAACCCGGGTATTATAGTTCTCATTGGCAATATCGGCTGCGGCCCGGGTCATGGCATTGAGGGGGCTGATGAATACGTTGGCCGACCAGGCCGTCATAAAGAAGCCAAAGATCCAGAAAATTGAGCCTACAATAGCCACTGTATAAAAGATTCGCTCGGGCAGCGCTTCATCACCTGGCCCGAATTTAAGTGCCATGAAGATGATGCCACAGATGGCCAGCACCGGCAAAACCCCATTGATGAGAAACACATCGAAGAAGCGCAGAAACAGACCGGGGCGTCTAAGCAGTTTAAAGGTAACTTTTACTTCTTTATTCTCAAACCAGTAAGGTATGAAAATAAATCGATTTAAAAACTCAGCTGCGTAGTAGGCCAGTATGGCATTGAGCATGGTTGAAAGAGCCCCCACACTCACAAGGGGCCAGATGGGCAGGCTCTGATCGGCAAGATAGTAGTAGGCCCCGATGCCCATCACCCAGGTTGTATAGACCGCCATAATAAGAAACACAGGAAAATTATAAACCCGGTTCTGGGCGGTTT
>CAZHLC010000193.1:0-7104 GCA_964532545.1 uncultured Leptospiraceae bacterium
AGGTTTCAAACTATGGTAAATCAATAGAATACTACAAGAAGTTGCTCGAGCTTGACCCCCAGAACCTGCGTATTCTTCTTATACTGGGTGAGCTTAACAAAATCAGTGGTAAGTTCAGAACCGCGATCAGCTATTTTAACCAGCTGCTAGATCTCAGCGGTGAAGCAAACTCGGCCATTCAGCCTGCCAAAGAATCGCTGATCGAATGTTACTATATTCTAAAAAACGACCGTGCAGCCCGCCTTATCAGCGGGCTCAAAACTATCACCCGCTCTAATCAAGATCTACTCAAGGCCATGGCGCTTGAATCAGAAAAAAATGATGTGGCTGCCGAAAAACTTTTTCAGAAAGTTTTAAAACCAAACAGCAATCGTCTCAGTGCCCATATTGGCCTGCTGAAGATATACCGCCGGCGCAAAGATACAGGTAACATCAAACGTGAGGCTTTCAGCATCGTAGTTTTAGCCCAGCGCATCGGGGCTTACCGGGTGGCCCAGTCGAATGTTGGTTTTGTTTTTAATGCACTTGGCGCTGAGGCTGAGCAGGTTGACTTTAAGGGCAGGTTCTTTACCCCGAAGAGTGAAGTTCCTCTGTTGCTTGAAAAAAAGGTTGAGGCCCTGGCCTACGACTATGCCGAAGCCTATGCGACTCATGCCTCTACCCTTGATGGCCTTTCAAAGTCGTCGCAGGCCCTTGTCTACTATAACCAGGCGCTTAAGGTCATCGGCCAGCTGAAGAAGTGGTATAGCTGGCAGAAAGAGGCCCTGGCTGAGGGCAAGCTTGACCGTCTCAAACGAAAAGAAAAAGAGATTTTGAAAAAACTCGCAAGGCTTAACCAGCGCAAGTATCGTATACTGATCAGCCTTGGCTGGCTGTTACAAGAGCGCCCCATGGTGCGTTTTGAAGATGCTCTGAGGCTGCAGGCCCAGGCTATTGACCTTCTGCCCGAGTATCCTCAGGCAAATTTTCTTTCAGGCATCATTCACTATAACATGGGTGAGAAAAAACAGACTCACTATGATAATTCGATAAATTATTTTTCAAAAGCCATTGATCTTTATAAGGCCCAGAAGCGGCGACAGAAAATACCCAGCAGCTACCATTTCTATCTTGGTATGGCCCTTGAAAAGGCTGACCGCTTTGGCGAGGCCGAAGGTCATCTGAAAAAGGCCATTTTGCTAGACCCGTACAACGCCACCTATTTAAATTATCTGGGATACATGTACTCATTAAGGGGCATTAAGCTTGATAAAGCCACCGACCTGCTGCGACGGGCCCTTGATGATGAACCCGAAAATGAAGCCTACTTAGACTCACTGGGGTGGATTCTTTTCAAACAGGGCCGGCATAAAGAAGCCCTGGTGCAGCTGTTACTGGCGGCTAACGAAGCAGATAAGAAGAAAAAAACCGATTCGGTAATTTACTATCATCTGGCCGAAACCTATTTCAAACTCAGTGACCTTTCACTGGCGCATTTCTACTATAATAAGGCCCTCACCTATAAAGACAAGGCCTCAGAAAAAATGGATATTAAATATATCAAGAAACAGATTTCTGACATCGAGAGCAATAAGACAACGACTAAATAGAGGTATAATACAATGGCAGACTTTAACGAATACTGGCAGAAACGGGTGCAAGAAGATGACTTCAGGGCCAATGTCAATCAACTGGCGAAAGAAGGCTTGGGGCAGTTCTTAGACATGAACATCGGTGAGATCGTAGATGATTTGAGCGCCGGTGTTGAGCAGGCTGACCAGAAAACCATGGCCGAGATTGGTGGGCAGGTTTACAGTGCTCTGATTATCAATGGCACGCCCATAGTAAAAGACCTGACAGAAGAAACCAATAAGGCCATCAACGAGAGAGTAGGGGCCGATGCCCTGGCTGCCTGGCGCGAGGTAGTAAGCCAGCCGGTTGATCTGCCCCCCGAAACCGTCAAGGCGGTTGTGCAGCAGCCTGCCATTAAAGAGTTGTTTGTTAACATTATTCATGATTCAATTATTGGTTTTAATAAGAAGTTTAACCCGCTGGCAGGCGCCATGGCCGTAATGGGCATCGATAAGCAGATTCGCGAATTTCTTGTGCCTTTTATGGATGAGGTAACCAAGCTGGCCACCGATTTCATGGTTGATGGTAAAAACAAAACCATGTTTCAAGATTTTGCCGCCAAGGTTTTTGACATTGTTATTGCCGAGAAGCCGGCCAAATACATGGGTATGCCCATTGAAAATTCATCGAAACTGATTGCCACAGCGGTTGATAAAACTCTGAACGATGGCACTTTTCAACAAGAATCAAAAGAGGGTTCGCTGAAGCTGCTGGCTAAGATCAAAGAAAAATATGGCAGCCAGAGTGTTCGTGACTATATGAAAGATAATGGTATTAAAGACCCCACCCGCGACCTCACCAAATGGGAGCTTGACATTGCCGCTAAACACTTGGCAAAACCAGCCTTTGCATCTTTCATTGAAAAAGAAATTCAGAAACACGGTTAAGCGGTACCCATTGGCACGTTTTTTACTGCAGGGGGCTCTGGCCCTGCTGCTGGTTTCATGTGGTTCTGCCCAGCAGGTTAAAAAGAATAATAGTAATCAGCCGGGCACAGCCCGTTCTCAAAACGCTGAAGCTGAGCAGGTTCTTGAGAATCTGAGAAAAAGATACTTCAACTACAAAAGTTTTCGCGCCCGCTTTGTGATCAAGGGCAAGGTCGATGGGCGCCAGGCCTATTATTCAGGCGTGATCAAGGCCTACACTAAAAAGAAAGGCAAGAAAGAGTATGAGACTATCGACATCATTCTGCGCGATGGTTTTCTACAGTCTGAGCTCTATCTGCTGCGCATAACCGGTAATAAAGTGGTGCAGAAAGATTACCTCAATGATAAAACCTACCGCAGCACTCTTGATCAGTTCAGGTGGGTGCAGATTTTCGGTCAGGTTTTTCCTTTTAAGTTTTTCTTACCGGTACTGAAGGGCTACCCGCCTACTCAGGTTTACCGGCCTGGTGCCAAAGTGGGTGCTGATAAGGTTGTCTATAAAGGTGATACCTATGATATGTCGGTTAAGCTCAAGGGTGACCTGATGCAAAGCCTGTTCTTTCGTAACCGGCTTGATAAGAACATTACTATTATTCGCTTCTATGGTGAGAGAAAAAATAAACTCAAGAGATACTTTCCCCGCCAGCTATTGATTCAGCAGAATAAATCAGAAGATTATCTAAAGCTGACTTTTCGCTCTGTTCGCATAAAATGAGCAGGGCCGAGGCCCTTGCTGCACTTAACAGCCAGGCTCAGGGCTGCATCGCCTGCAAGCTGGCCACCACCCGCAAAACCGTAGTCTTTGGTGAGGGCAACCCCGAAGCCGAAGTTATGTTCATTGGTGAGGGGCCTGGCAAACAAGAAGACCTGCAGGGCCGACCTTTCGTAGGCCCGGCCGGTGAGCTGCTCACCCGCATTATTGAGCAGGGTATGAAATATAAACGTGAAGAAGTCTACATTGCCAATGTGGTAAAATGCCGCCCCACTGTTGACCTGCTGCTGCGTCGCGATCGGCCCCCCGATGAAGAAGAGGTCGCGGCCTGCCATAAGTACCTTCTAGAGCAGATTAAAATCATCTCACCCCGGGTGATTGTTACCCTGGGCAACCCCTCAACCAAATTCTTGCTGAATACCCAGACCGGTATCACCCGCATGCGGGGCAAGTGGGCCCGCTATCAAGATATCGACGTCATGCCCACCTATCACCCCAGCTATATTTTACGCAATGGTGGCAACGCCAGCCCCCTGAAAAAAGAGGTCTGGCATGACATTAAGCTGGTTTTGCAACGTCTGGGGCGCCCCAATGTTTGAAGAACTGGCTTATAAGAATACCGATTTAGGTCGCCTGAGTCTGCGTCGGCGCCGCGATCTACTGTTAGGTGGTGTTGAGGTTTTCGAAGTGAAACTGGGTGATGAATTTCTTATGTCATCGCTGTTTCACGAGGCCGAAGTCGAGCTGGCCCATCTTGGGCTGGCGGCCAGCCCCGGTGATGATGACCTCAATGTTATGGTCGGTGGCCTGGGTCTGGGCTATACCGCAGCCGCAGCTCTGCAAGACCCCAGACTTAAAGGGCTCTGGATTGTTGAGTCAATGGCAGAGGTTATTCGTTGGCATCGCGAGTCTTTGGTACCTCTGGGGGCCAGTTTAAAAGATGATGAGCGGGTTACCTTCGTTCGCGATGATTTTTTCAAGCTGGCTGATGCTGACACAGGCTTCGCAGTTGAAAATGCGCCTGCTAAATTTGATACAATTTTACTTGATATTGATCACAGCCCCAGCCATTTTTTAGACCCGGCCCATAGTCGCTTCTATACAGTCGATGGCCTGAAAAAGTTAACACGGCATCTCAAGCCCGGTGGTGTATTTGCTATGTGGTCAAACGATCCGCCCGAGGCACAGTTCTCTTCACTGCTCGATGAGGTGTTTGCAGAAAGCGAAGCAAAAATCGTGCAATTTGATAATCCATACCAAAAGCGCAAGGCCTCTGCAACCATCTATATTTCTACCTATGGGCCTTGAAAATTATTCAGGTTAACACTGGCGAATAATAAGAAATAAAAAAATTGAATTGTAATTACAAAAATGTTATGAGAGAATAGGCTTTGTATGCAAATGGCCATTTTTATCTTGCGCATAGTATCGCTTACCCTGCTGGTATTTCTGGCCCTTAAACTATTGGTTAGCAGGGAGCGCAACCAGGGGGCTACTTTAATGGCCCTGTTTATTCTGGGGGTCATAGCCCATCTGCTAAGCCCGGTGCTGGTTGATGACCGGCAATACCATATATTCACCTATTTGGTGTTTACCTTCTCTACCACTGCCCCGGTATTTCTCTGGCTGCTTACACGCTCGATTTTTGACGATATCTTTTCATTGAGGTGGTCGCACCTCATTTATCTTGTTCTCATGGGCCTCGTGGGGTTGTATACCTACCTTTACCGAATCAGCCGCATACTAGAGTGGCATAACACCCAGCCTCTACCGGGTTTATTAGCCGAGTTGATCAAGCTGTTGCCGCAGCTGCCGTCGCTGGTCTTTGGCATATTGGCGCTGTCTGTGCTTTTTCGCTCTGCCAGTGGTGATCTGGTTGATTGGCGTATTCGCCTGAGAAAATACTTCATACTTATCAGTACGATCATTCTACTTTCAACGGTGATTGTTGAACTGGGGCTCAAAGATAGCTCGGCCCCGGGCCTTGAATTACTGAAGCTTGCTGTAATAGCAATAGCCTGTGCCGTTTTTGGTTTAACTATTGACAGGGCCGAGCCTTTTCGTCAGAAACAGAAAACCGAGAAAGCCGCGCCGAAAGTAGACAGCGAACTGTTGGGGCAGATTAAAAAATCAATTACCGAAGAGCAGTTGTTTCGAGATGATAAATTAACAATTCGAAGCCTGGCTACAACCTTAAAGGTTCATGAATACCAGCTCAGGCGGGCCATTAACCAGGGCCTTGGTTATCGTAACTTTAACCAGTTTCTCAATCACTATCGCATTGAATACGCTGAACAAAAACTCATGACCTCAGATGATGCGGTTATTCGAATTGCCTATGAGGCTGGCTATGCTTCATTGGCACCTTTTAACCGGGCCTTTAAAGAGAAATATGGCATTGGCCCCCAGGCTTATCGTCAGAAAAAAACCTGATCGATTTCGAAATCGATTCATTCTTTCATTAATCAAGAAGATTTCGCAGCTCAAAATGGCTATCTTAGCTTCAATTTTACGGAGGCTATAAATGAGAAAAATTCTACTGAGTATATCATTGTTATTCACTTCTCTTTGTGAAACTCAACAGGTGCGAATTTCAGCTTATATCAGCGATCATGGCCAGACCAGAGCAATATCTGTTGATAGCAGACTGGCCGCCAAATACCTGGGTCAAAGCCTTGATGAGCAAACACGGCAGTTGCTTGCAGGCTTTGATAAAAAAGAGCTTTCGCAACAGAACCTGATACAACTGGCCCGACAGACTTCGCTCGACTTTGCAACTCTATATTTCAGCGAGCGCCTGGGCAAAACCGGGCGTAACCGGCAATTAGGTAAAGAGGTCGATGCCTCAGTCAACAGGCTTCGCCTCGATCACAGGTTGCGGCTGAAGCCGCGTAAAGACATTAAGATCGCCTTTGTACCAGGATTGTTTTACAAAATGAAACCCGAAACCGGTGGCGACTTTGCCCGCCAACGCAGCCTGTTAAAAAAGCAGGGCTTTAACGTTGATTTAATACATACCATTGAAGTTGCCCCGATTGAGGTCAATGGTAGAATTATCGCTGACTATATCAGGCAGAACCATCATCACAAGCTGGTGCTCATCAGTGCCAGCAAAGGTGGGCCCGATGTTGCCTATGCCCTGGGCAATCTGCTGAGTTCAGCAGATGTTAGCCATGTGAAAGCCTGGGTAAGTGTGGGTGGTGCGTTGTATGGTTCACCACTGGCTGATAAACACATGCGCTTTCCTCATGATTTGTGGGTGGCGGCTCTGCAGTATTTCAGTGGTTATGAAGCCTGTAAGACGGTGCGCAGTCTCAGTGTGCCTGCAAGCAGGCAGCGCATGAAGAAAGCCAAATTTCCGCCCCATGTCTTTATACTGCAGTATGTTGCGGTGCCCCTGTCTGGCACCGTTTCTGAAGAAATGCGTGACCCATTTGAACAACTGGCTGACCATGGCCCTTCTGACGGAATCATTCTGCTTGCCGATTCGCTTCTACCTGGTGCTCATAGTGTTATCGCCGCCGGCCTTGATCACCGGTTTAAAGACAGTGAAATCGATATCAAAACCCTGGCTCTTGCAGAAGTGGTAATGAAGCGTATGAGGTAATACAGTGACTAGAAGCAGACTCGTTTATTCACTCAAGTTTATCGGTTTTCTGTCTGTTACCCTGGCTGCTGCAGGGGGTGGGCTGAGTCTCTGGCAGGCCTTTGAAGAAGGTACCATCAGCCCCATCAGTTTCTTTAATGGTTTCGTCGATGGTATCATCATCGCTCTGCTGTTGAGCTCTTATACCATTCTACTGGTCGACGGATATATGCGGCCCTGGTTTCACCGGTTGAATTTTTCAGTGAGCC
>CAZHLC010000194.1:0-7090 GCA_964532545.1 uncultured Leptospiraceae bacterium
ATTGATAATGTCTGCCATGGTCGCATGCAGGCCGCAACGTATCGTTATAAAAAGATTTTAGCCGGTGCTCTGCTTGAGCAGAGAGAGCAGCTGCGAAAGCTGCGTAGCGCCCCCGATAATGAAATTCTAGCTTATCTGAAAAAACACTTCGGCCTCGAGCCCGCTACAGGGGCTGATTTACAGCAGCTGATCAACCGCCCACTGCGGGTCTGCGGCATGGTAAAAAATCAGGGTGAGCCGGGTGGGGGGCCCTTCTTTGCCCGTTCAAGTAATGGCGAAATTGGCCCGCAAATTGTTGAAAAAGCCCAGATTGATGTCGAAAACGGGCCCCAGTCAGCGATTCTTAAGTTATCAACCCATTTTAACCCGGTAGATTTGGTCTGTGCCCTAAAAGATCTTGATGGCAGACCCTATGAGCTACAGAAATTCTGCGACCCAGAAACAGGTTTTATCAGTCTAAAATCTAAAGACGGCAAAGATCTAAAAGCACTTGAAGCCCCCGGTTTATGGAATGGCAGTATGGCTTACTGGCTGACTCTGTTTGTTGAGGTGCCTCTTGAGACCTTCAACCCGGTAAAAACCGTAAACGATCTTTTAAGACCGCAACATCAACCCTGATGAAAAAAACGATTCTGCTGATTTTCTTTTTACCAATGGCTGTGGGGGCTGGTGAAGCCGAGCAGTACGTAAAAGGTATTTTCGATGAGGCAGAACGTCTGCGTGAAGCTCTGGCCAGAGAATACACTGATGAAAACAAAAAGAAAATTGCTAAAAAGGTGGTAGCCATGGCCTTTGAGGCCATCGATGTGAACGAGGTTGGCCGTCTTGCCCTGGGGCGCTTTTATTACAAAATGAGTGCCAGACAACGGCGCACGTTCTTTACAGTCTTTCGCGGTCTGTTAACTGACCGGGTCATTGAAGGAATTATTCCCAGTTATCAATTGGTGCGTGATCGTATACCCTATACCCTGCTGGCCGAGCGAAAAGTCGCAGATAAGATTTTTAAAAAGAAGGCCGAAGTCGTAACGTTCAGTTTTCCCTATGAAAGAATGACCTATCAGGTTGATGTTTATATGTACCGCAAAAAGAAAAAGCTGGTCATTTACGATATTCACCTTGATGGCTCATCATATCTGCTTGATTTTAAAAACCAGTTTGCCCGCATTATTCGCACCGAGGGCTTTTCACTTTTAATTAAGCGCCTGCGCCAACGCGACGTTTCGGTTGAGTAGTCAGCCTTTTTCAACAGCCTCTTTGAACTCGAGATAATTCCCCTGGGTAATACTTGCCAGGGGAATATACAGAGTCTGGGGGGGCTCAAGTTCAAGGGGCAGATACATGTAGGTTTCATCTACTGAGATCTCGCCGATCTGGTTTTTTTTCATGGTGTGCTTACCCAGGTAACTTTCAAAAACAACGTTCTTCTGCTGCAGAGTCAGGGTAACCTCTTCTTCACCCAGGGCCCGGGCCCAGGTAAGGGCCCGCAGCGGTGGCATAAGAGCAAGGTATAGGCTGATACCCACCAGGGCCATACCAAGAAAATGAAAAAAGGTCTGCTGGTAGAAAAAGTAGAGACCTACCAGAAAAAAAATCAGGGGAATAAGCAGCCCGCTGGTCAACTTCGCCTGGTAATGCTGCTTTAATCGAATAAAGAAAGTGTCTTTTACACTGAGAACGTATTGCAGGGTCATAAGTCTTTGAGCCCTTCATAAAAACGCTGGGCACTTTTATAGCTCTTATCGGCCTGACGGGCTTTCCTGGCCAATTCTCTGGCCCTCTTTAGATTGCCCTTGCGTTTAAAGGTGCGGGCCTGCTTGAGGTAATAGCGCGAGACTTCGCGTGAAAAATTCTTTTTTAAACGCAGCGAGCTGCGGTGGTCTGGCTTTTTTTCAAGACCGGCATCAAGGGCCATGCGTGCATTATCAAATTTGCCTTCGCGCAGATACATACGGGCCTCTTTGAGGCGGGCATCAGCATACTTTGACTCGTCGCTCTTTGTGGCCATGCCGATGCCGATCAGGCCCACCCAGCACAGGGTAATTACCAGTTTCTTCTGGCGTGACCACGGGCTGGCCCAGAGAAAATACATACCAAGGGGGGCGAAGAACATGATCATCAATATGATAAACCAGCCCCTGTGTCTGAGGGGAACCTTAGCCGGATTCAGATTAAGTTCTTTGATGATCTCACGAATTTCATCTTTGGTGCTGCCACTCTGCAGCAGCTGGCTGGGTATAGGTATATCAGGTATCTGGCTGCAGTAGGGGCAGGCCACCCAGTTCATTTTAGATCTGCTGAATTCAAGATTAAATGAGGCACCGCAACTGGGGCATTGCATGAAGCAGATTTAGAGCCCGCCAGATGCTGTCTATGCTAATTTAACAGGGTGGGGCTGGCGCCCTTGAGTGAGCGGCAGAGCTTGATGTACTCATCAGCACTCACCGGGCGGGCAATATGAAACCCCTGGGCGAAATCGCAGCCGCGGGTAAGCAGGTGGTTGTATTGCTCTTCGGTTTCGACACCCTCGGCAATAATATCAAGGGCCAGTGAATGCCCCAGCCTTATGATGGCATCGGTAATTTTGTTCATGTCGCGGTTCTGGGGCATGCCGGCTACAAAAGAGCGGTCAACCTTGAGTGAATTGACGGGGTACTTATTAAGATAAGACAGCGAAGAATAGCCAGTGCCAAAATCATCAATCGAAAAGCTGATGCCTTCTCGGCGCAGGTGCTCAATGGTGGCGATTGATTTTTCTTCAAAACCAAGTAGAATACTTTCGGTAATCTCAAGGCCCAGTTGATGAGGGTCAACCTCTGTGGCTTTGACAATTTCAAGTAGCACCCGGGCCAGGTCTTCTTGCTGAAACTGGCGGGCCGAGACATTTACCGAAACACGCTGGCCAACCAGGCCTTCGTTTTTCAGGCGTTTAGCAAACAGGCAGGCTTCTTTAAACACCCAGTTGCCCAGCTTAACGATCTGGCCTGAATCTTCGGCCACATGAATCAGTTCTTGAATGGGTATCTGCTGAGACTGGGGCAGGCGAAGCAGGGTTTCACAACCCTTGATTTTACCATCGCGCAGCGATATAATGGGCTGAAAATGCAGGGTAAACTTTTCATCATGGCGGGCAGAGCGAATGAGTTTTTCGTACTCAAGCACCTGCAGCATTTTTTTGTGCATGACTTTGTCAAAAATGGCATAACGGTTCTTGCCGTCGGCCTTGGCCCGGTACATGGCCGAGTCTGCATCTCGCAGCATCTCTTCAGCTTTTTTGTATTTAGCATTACCCAGGGCGATACCAATGCTGGCGCTGGTGTCGACCTCGTGGTCTTTCAGATCAAAAGGTGTTGAAAGGCGGCTGAGAATCTTCTTGGTTACCGAGATAATGCTGGCAAGATCGTTGAGCCCCTCGACCAGCACACAGAATTCATCACCCCCCAGGCGCGCAACAGTATCACTTTCACGTACGGTGTTCTGCAGGCGTTCGGCAATACGGCTTAGCAGCTCATCACCAATCAAATGACCCAGGCTGTCGTTGATCACCTTGAAGCGGTCGAGGTCGATAAAGAGCACGGCAAAGTTGTGCTCAGGGTCACGCTGCAGCAGACTGAGGTTGTGTTCGAGACGGTCTTGTAGCAGGGTGCGGTTAGGTAGACCCGTAAGGGCATCGTGCAGGGCCTGATATTCAAGCAGGCTCTCGAAATCTTTCTGCTGGGTAATGTCTGTCATTGAGCCGGCCATGCGGGTGATTTCACCCTTTTCATCGCGAACGGCAAGGCCGCGTACTCTCACCCAGATCTCATATTTACCGCGCTTAATGCGGTGATCGGTTTGAATATGGCTGATCTTACCTTCGCGATGGGCATCAATGGTTTTTTTTACCCGCCCCAGATCATCTTGATGTATCAGGGCCAGCCAGTCATCAAAGGTTTTAATGCTGCTGCTGTCATTGAGCCCGCTGATGGTGCAGAATCTTTCAGAAACATAGAGTTTGCCGGTTTTGAGGTTGTAATCCCAGATGCCGTCATTGGCCCCCTGCAGCGCCAGGGCATAGCGTTCTTTGCTTTCGCG
Organism: uncultured Leptospiraceae bacterium; assembly: GCA_964532545.1. Lineage (GTDB taxonomy): Bacteria > Spirochaetota > Leptospiria > Turneriellales > CAZHLC01 > CAZHLC01. The sequence continues at coordinate 4,072 of CAZHLC010000194.1, forward strand.
CAGCTCTTCTTCAGCCTTGATGATACGAATAAGGTCTGCTTTGAGTTTGCGGTTCTTTTCTAAAAGTTCTTCAGAAGTCAGCTCAAGCGAGCGTTCAAGCATCATACGGTCGTCATCAAACTGTTTGTAACTTTCATCGATTGATTCGACAAAGCGCAGCATATCTGCATCATAGTTATGCTCTTCACCGAAAAACTTTTTCAGCTGTCTTTTGAGAAGTCTATGACGACGAGCAGACACTTATACCTCAGCAAATGTAGTGATAGTCATTGTTTGATTATGCAGTTCGCAACGCGCATTGGGTGAAAAGGGTGAGATCTCACCATAAGAATAAAAACCGGCCAGAGTGGCCTGGGGCCCCAGCACATCTCGTACGGCTTCAACTTCTTCTTCAACCCGCTGTTTTAACACCAGTTTTCGCCCCACACAGCTGATGAGCAGAGCAAATTCTGCCGGGTTCTCTGAGAGTGAATCTTTGCTGGTAATGGCGGCATCGGTGGCCCCGTCAATCAGGCGCTCAAAATTTGCCTTCATGAACTGCGCATGACTATCTTGAGGAATATCTCCGGCGAAGACCATGCTCTGGTCTTTTTCGTTAATCTGTAGAATGGTGCGCACGACGGGTGCGTCTGCTTCTGTCATTCTCAAACTAAGGGGAAACAGCAACGCTGATGAGGGCAGGTTTTCTGCATGAGGCCCGAGGTATTTTTTATACAACTCAAGAGCATTTTCATCATCAAGTTCAAAAAGCACATTGCCCTCGGCACGGGTTACTCTTCTGTAGGGCCCGAAAGAATCCCACCCGCCCAGAGAGGCATAACCCACCTTGAGATTGTGACCATAGAACCCAAGGGCCGCAACATTGTTGGCAGATAGTTTGTTATTTAAAATGACCTCTGTGTTCTCAAAGCGATCACCGTCGCCTGAAAGACCGCCCGTTATGTTTACATTGGCAGGCAATTTTTGGGCCAACCCGTTAACCAATTCAGAGCCGTTTACCTGCAGGCCATCAGAAAGAACCACTACATGGGTAAGGTCAGTCTGCTCGAGAGAGGTAGCCAGCCTTTGGCCACAGGCAAAGCTGTCGGCCATGTCTTTGATCTCGCAGCCCGTGAGGGCAACCCTGGTTTTTTCAAATTTGATCGCGGTGACGACCAGAGCATCATCAACAACGTTGGTGTCGTGTATTTCGCCGGCTGTCGTGCAGCCAAAAAGCGCAGCGGCCGGGTTCTGTGCCTTTAATTCATCAATGATGCTCTGCCTTTTGGGCATTTGCGAACTGCAGAAAATAAAAATCAGATCGTTTTCTTCAGCCGGCGCAAAATCGCTTAACCAGCCCTGTGAGGTCTTATAGACATGCTGATTCACCCTCATTTGGCTTTAGCTTATATCTACGAACGGTTCTGTCAATCTTTTTGCACTGCGTTTAGACAACGGCTGAATTCAACGGGGTCGTGGGCACAGAAAATACTCAATTGTGGGATGTTCTGACTATCAGGGCATTTTGATGGCTGTTTCTTTTACGAACTTGCCATTGACAAAGCTGCCAGTCACAGCCTTCTTGCCCTTGCGCTTGTAGACCCCGCGAACCATTTTGCCGGCCACGAAGGTGCCCTTGAACTTGTCGCCGTTCTTCCAGGTGTAGGTGCCTTCGCCATGGCGCAGCCCTTTCTGATAGGGGCCTTTGTATTTATTGCCCCTTTTGGTTTTATGGGTGCCCCGGGCAAGCTCGCCGTTCACCCAGGTGCCTTCAAGTACTGAACCTTTACGAAATTCAATGCGGCCCTTACCCTCGCGTTTGCCGTTCTTCCACGTGCCGATAAACAGGTCGCGGTTGGCATAGCGGTAACGGCCGGGCCCGTGTTTCACACCCTTAACATATTGGCCTTTAAACTTGGCACCGTCGGGCCAGTAGTACCTGCCCAGACCATGGTACTCATCGTCTTTAAACTCACCCTTGTAGCGTTCGCCATCGCGGTATTTCAATACCCCGTAGCCATTTCTCATGCCATAGGCGTATTTGCCCTTAAAGCGGGTGCCATCGGCCCAGTAATAGCGACCCTTGCCATGTCGCTGGTCTTCTTTGTAGCCCCCCTTGTAGCGATCACCATTAGTGAAATAATAAGTGCCTTTACCGTCAAAATATCCGTCTTTAAAATAACCCTTGTAGCGTTCGCCATTAACCAGGGTAACACTGCCTTTACCTGTACGCTTGCCCTTGTAGTAGCGGCCCTTGTAGATTTTGCCATCGGCCCATTTCATGGTGCCCTTACCATGGCGTAGCCCGTTTTTGAAGCCACCTTCATAGTAATCGCCGTTCTTCCATTTCATGGTGCCGAAGCCATGGTATTTATCGTATTTAAACTTGCCTTCGTAGAGGGTGCCGATGGCCAACTGCAGCACACCCTTGCCATGCTTCTTGCTGGCCACAAAGTCACCCTTGTAGAGATCACCATTAAAGTATTTATAGACCCCATAACCATACAGCTGGTCATCTTTATATGAGCCCTCGTATGAATCACCGTTGGCCCATGCGTACTTACCTTCGCCATTAAACTTATCGCGGGCAAACTCACCGACGTAAACATCGCCATTGGCCAGCTTGTATGTGCCCTGACCGTCTTTGAGATCGTTCAGCCAGCCACCAACATAGGTGCTGCCATCGGGCCAGGTATAGGTGCCCTGGCCTGATTTGAGACCTTCTTTAAAGCCGCCCTGGTATTTTTCAAGAGTACTGAGTTCAAGCAGGCCAACCCCGTCGGGCAGGCCATTTTTAAAAGGGCCGGTATAGGCTACCCCATCAGAGGTGGTCAGGTTACCTTCACCGTGAAATCTGCCGCTCTGAAACTGGCCCGTATAGGTGTCGCCATTTTCAAGCTTCATGGTGCCCGCACCATTATCGCAGTCGCCCCGCAGGCACTGCTCAGCAAAGAGCCCTGTAGGCAAAGATAGGGTAAGCAACACGAAAAACAGGCGCATTAGCAGAATTTTAAACTTAAATTGATTACTCACTGGTCAA
>CAZHLC010000195.1:0-7088 GCA_964532545.1 uncultured Leptospiraceae bacterium
TAGGAATACAATATCTGTTTATAGCATCGCAGGTCTTTGACTTGCAGTCTCTACCATATTCACAGGGTTCACCCAGATCGGCAGGGTGTTTGGCTGAACCACGGCAGGCCTGGGTTTTAAAGTCGCAATCACCAGAGAGGCAGCCCGCATCGCTGAGACAGGGAAAGCCCGCAACCGTTGGCAGCTTCTTGCTGCCCAGGCAGATAAACTTTCGATCATCGCACAGCCTTGATTTACATGAAAAGTCGTTCACACAGGGCCGGCCGGCCTCAAGCGCCCGGTATTTTGTTCGGCGCTGCTGGCCCAGGGCCATGCTTGTACTAAGAACCAGTAGTATAACAGCAAATCGTCGCATAATGAACTCTCTATAACTATAAACGCAAATTCAAGCTCTTTTTAGACGCCGACATCGACTGATACCGCCAGAGAATTATGCCTCGACAACGAAAAGGGGTAGTTTAGTTCAGTTTTTGACAGAATATACAAGAGGTGTTTCATGCAAATCGCAATGATCATAACAGCGGCTGTTCTGGCCCTGAGCACTGTTCTGCTGTTACTTGTTCAGGCCGGGCTGAAAAAGAAGTTTCTGTTCTATGAAGAAGAATTAACAAACCTGAGAGAAAGACTTGAAGATGAAAATCTTGAACTACCCGACTTGCGGGTGATGATTCGTATTAAAGACCCGCTGGGGCTGGCCCAGCGCGAATCGAAATTGGCCCGGGTGGCCGCCAGCCCCGCACCCAACATTGTAAAACGTAAGTGCTATGAACAGGTGGCCCGAGAAACCTATGATGAATTTCAGGTTAAGGGTATAGAAACCGAAGTCAAAGTCGTAACCGTATGATTGAAGGCGCAATCATTACCATGCTGGCTGTCACTCTGCTGGCCCAGATGTGCGGCTGGTACAACTATTATCGCCAGCGACGCGAGTATTATCTGATCAAACGGCTGCTCGAAAAAGACCTGGGCAGTCTACGTGAAGCACTGTTGCAGAAAGCAGAGCTGATTGAATCACAGCAGACTATTGAGCAGGGCATCGATCGGGGCACCACCGCCCTTGAGGCCGGCCATCATCTACTGCGTAATCTAAGTAAGGCCCTTGCAGAGGCCCTTAACAAAGACACCAGCACTGTCAGCGAAATTGAAGAAAAGGCCAGCGCCCAGTTCTATGAAAAGGTTCGCTGGTGGAACAAACAAATCAACCAGGTGGCTTCTCATATTCTCAAAGAGCTACCGCACCGCCCCCGAAAAAATGACTAAAACCCGAATTGCCGGCCTTGTACTGCTGGGCCTGGTTACCGCTACCCTGGCCGTGAGTCATATTATTTTTTTACAGAAAGCAGATGAGCGCGAAATGGCCACCCTTGGCGGCTGGTTCAGTGGCCATGGCCAGCTGATTCACCAGCTTACCGGCTTTTACACCGGGCACTACTGGTCATATAAGGGTATGGCCAGGTATTATCCGCGGCACCTGGCTTTTAATAGAGATGGTTCAATCTTACTTTCTGCCAGCAATCGCGATGAAATCTTACTATGGAACTTTGAACGCCACAGCCTGATTAGAAGGTTTAATGGCAGTCGCAGATTCAAACATATTCGCTACATCAATTTCGCCCACGACGAAAAGAACCTGCTGATTCAAACACCCGCAGGCCTGGCCGAAGTCGAGATCAAATCAAATGAATTGCAGGGCTACCTCATAAAAAACAAGCCCCGCCAATTCTTAACAGCCCGCAAACTGCCAGAACAGCTGTTGGTCGGCTATCGCTGGCCCCGCTCAGGCGAGGTCGACCTGTTTGAAGCCTATAGCAAAAAAAAGATCGGTAGCTATAAACTGCCTGTCGAAGAGGTTTACTCAGCTGCCATTGATAAAGAGGGCAGGTTTCTGGCAATTGCTGGTGGAGAAAACATTGAACGAACCCGTAACAATAATACCCGGCTTTATATCTATAAAATCGAAACAGGTGAGTTACTGAAAAAAACCCGCTTCTTTGGCTGGGCAGAAAAAACTTTTTTCACACCCGATGCCATGGGCCTTTTTTGCCACATTGTACCAGGAAAGATTTATGCCTTCGATTTATCAGGGGGAACCATAAGGCGCCAGAAGCAGATCTTGAAAGGTAACCTTATGGCCTTCAGCAGAAAACTGGCAGCCCTGGCAGAGAACGGGCCCTGGGTATACAGCAGACCAACCACTCAGATTCTACCTCTGACCAGAGGGCCAGAGGCGCTCTCGCTGAAGGGCCATGGCACCACCATAAAATCAATGGCCTTTCACCCCACCCTGCCCGTGCTGGCCACAGGCAGCAAAGATCAGACCATCAAGCTTTGGAACCTCAGCCCCTGAGTCAGTAGCCCGCTTTGCAGCCCACTTGCTATCACCGAAGAAACTCAATAGTGTTGACGAGAATCATTGACCCCTAAACCCACTCTCTGAAAAGTCTACCTTCACTTAAAATGGCAAACCAGCAATACGATTTTAAAAGATTAAAAGGGTACATAACCCTGGCAACAATCTACCTTTTGATTCTGCCCGTGGTTCTTCTGGTGGTGATTAACACCGAAACGGTCAAGTTCGGCTGGGCTGAGGGCATGCGCTTTTACGTTGCCACGCTAATTGTTTTTTCAGTTTATTCTATTCCGGTCTTTCTCAAGCTGATCAACCAGCGCAACATCAAAGTCATCTTTTATGTTTTTAATCTGCCCCTCTGGGCCGCTCACACGGCCTACATGACCTACCTCATGCCGCTAGATCTGGCCTTTATGATATTTGCCATTGTTTCAATGACAGCATACACCGCCCTGTCATCGGGTTTCACCGGCACCCTGATTTTCGGTATGGGGTTGCTCTGTGCCCAGATGTTTACTCTCGAGAACATCAACAGCCTTGAATTAACCGCCCAACAGAAACAGGGAACATTCTATTTTGGTTCATCGATGGTAATCGTATTATCTGTGCTGGCTTCGTTCATCAGAAACACCAAAAGAACCCTGAAGAAACAGAAAAAAGAGCTCGAGCAGAAACAAGAAATCATGAATAATGAACTGAGCCTCGCCCGCATTATTCAACTGGGTCTATTGCCGCAGAAGGTTCCTGAGTTTGCTGGCCTGCGCATATCACCCGTCTATCTGCCGGTCGATGCCGTTGGCGGCGACTTCTATGACTTTATTCAATTCAGAGATGATGCTATCGGCATCTTCATCGCCGATGTTTCGGGCCATGGTGTGCCGGCCGCCATGATTGCATCGATGGTCAAATCATGTATAAGCGCCCAGCGTGATTACGAGATGTCTACCGACAGGTTTTTAAAGAAGGTCAATGACAATCTGTTTCCGCTGGTAGGTAATAATTTCGTCACCTGCTTCTATGCAATCTTTAATCTGAACAAAAGAGAACTCAGCTTCAGCAATGCCGGCCACCCTGCCCCGTTTTTGATGAAGCAGCGGGGCGAAGTAACCATACTGAAAAGCCCTGGCCCCGCCCTCGGCTTTTATAAAAACATCAAGATCGAAGAGAAAACCATTTCTCTTGATCAGGGTGATAAAATTTTTATATTTACTGATGGTCTGTTTGAGGTTAACAATCAGCAGAGTGAGCAACTGGGCGAAGATGGCCTGGCAGAAATCTTGACCAGGGCGGCACATCTGGGCGACATCAAACACTGTGTGCAGCGAATTATCGAAGAAATCAAGAGCTACCAGCAGAGCCATCTGTTTGAAGACGACATCACCCTTTTGGGCATCGATGTGAAATAGACTTTATTTATCTTTGGCCAGGGTCTGCTTCATCACCGCAGCCGCCCATGAGGCCGTTAGATTACCTGGTAGAAGACTGCTGATCGCTGCCGTCGCAGCATTATGTAAACCGGGCACCACCACTGCCTGGTTCTTTTTAAGGCCCTCAAGCGATTCTTTCACAACATCGTCGGCGCTCTGCCACATAAAATCGGGTACGTTGCTGGTGTTGATCTGGGCCCGCTCATGAAATTCAGTATGCGTAAGACCGGGGCAGAGGGCCTGCACCTTGATGCCACTATCTTTGAGCTCAGCATTCAGAGACTGGCTGAATGATTTAACATAAGCCTTAGTGGCCCCATAAACGGCGCTATAGGGTGCCGGTTGAAAGGCAGCCAACGATGATACGTTGATTATCGCCCCATCCCCCGTTTTTACCATGGCCTGCACCCCAGAATGGGCCAGGCGGGTAAGAGCCAGAACATTGAGCTGCACCTGAGTAGCCTCTTCTTCAAGAGCAAGTTCAGCAAATTCGCCAACAGTACCAAAACCGGCATTATTCACCAGCAGCTCAATATCAGCCTGCTGCAAGATAAATTCTTCGACCCCGGCGAGGCTCTTAGCCTCGGCGAGATCGGCGGCCAGCACCTGCACTTCTGTCTGCAGCTCATCTGCAATCTCGTTAAGGCGCTGCTTATTGCGCGCCACCAGCACCAGATTGTGGGTCTCAGCAAGCTTGCGGGCGAAGGCGAGGCCGATGCCTGCCGTAGCGCCAGTAATGATGGCCAATTTCTTACTCATGAGCCAGTCAATGCCGCGATCAACGATGTCTTTTAAAGTTCTTTTCTAAACCAGCGTTTAATTATCCCCATGAAACCCTTGCCATTGCAGCCTGCCATTTGACACCTGCTATGAGAGGAGAAAAATTATGAAAAAGATTTTAGTCGTATTCATTACCTTAATGTCGCTGGTGGCCTTCAGCCAATGCGGTGGCGCCCGTAAAAAATGTGTCAGAGCCTGCGGCAAAGCTGCCATAGCAGACCTTGAGAAGTGTATAAAAATGGCTGCTGGCCCAGAAAAAGATGCCTGCACCGAGGCGGCGAAGAAGAAAGGGCGAGAATGCCTGGCCGCCTGCCCTAAGTAACCAGACCATTTGCGTAATCGGCGCTGTCTGCAAACTGCAGGCGCGCCAGACGCCCATACAAAGCCGAGCTTTCAAGCAGCTCTTCATGGCGCCCCTGGTCGATAATCTGGCCAGCCTCAAGCACAACTATGCTGTCAGCCTTCTTTACTGTGGCCAGCCGGTGAGCGATCACCAGGGTTGTACGGCCCTTCATTAAACGGTTCAATGCCTGCTGTACTTCAAATTCACTTTCAGCATCTAACGAACTGGTAGCCTCATCAAGCAACAGAACAGCCGGGTCTTTCAACACGGCCCGGGCGATGGCAATGCGCTGCTTCTGCCCACCTGAGAGGCGCACCCCGGCTTCGCCCAACTCGCTATCATAGCCATCGGGCATCTGCTCAATGAAGCCAGACGCATTCGCGGCCTGAGCGGCAGCCTGCATTTCTTCAGCAGAGGCATCTGGTTTACCATAGAGAATATTATCGCGCACCGTGCCGGTAAACAATGCCGGCTCTTGCGGCACCAGAGCAATCTGCCGCCTGAGCTCATCGGGCTCTAATTGTCTGATATCAATACCATTTAAAAGTATTACCCCCGTCTGTGGGTCATAGAAACGAAGCAGCAGATCAAACAGGGTTGTTTTGCCTGCACCAGATTTGCCTACAAGGGCCGTTGTCTGGCCAGGCTCAATCTTCAGACTGACACTCTGCAGCGCCGGGGTCTCGGGTCTGGTCTCATAGAAAAAGGTCATGTCTTCGATGGTTATGCTGGCCTGCTGTGCACTGGGCAAAGACAATGATGGCACCGCCGGCTTAATGAGGTTCTCGGCGTGCAAAATCTCCATCAGGCGTTCGGTGGCACCGGCCGCCCGCTGCAAATCACCGATGATACCGCTGATCGAGCCCGCAGCCGTGGCAATAATGAATGCATAAAATATAAAGGCAGCCAGCTCGCCAACGCTGATGGTTTTATTCATCACATCGCGGCCGCCAACCCATAACATGGCACCCACCGCGCCCAGAATCAGCAAGATTACCACGCTCATAAGAAAGGCACGCTGCTTCACCCGGGCCATAGCCACCTCAAAGGCATCGCTGACATAACCAGAGAAGCGCTGCCTGTCAAGACCTTCGCGGGTAAAGGCCTGCACCGTTTTGATATTGCGAATGATTTCATTCACATAGGTACCGACGCTGGCAATCTTATCTTGCGTGGCCCGCGACAATTTTCTAACCCGGCGGCCGAAAATTATTATGGGGCCAATGATAAAGGGCACGGCCGCCATGATAATGGTGGTCAGTTTTACATTTGTGAGAAAAAGCCAGATAACCCCGCCAATGAGCATAATCACATTACGTAAGGCCACCGAGACCGAACTGCCAATTAACGATTGCAGCAGAGTGGTATCGGTGGTAATACGTGACTGTATCTCGCCGCTGAGGTTGGTTTCAAAGTATGAAGTATGAAGCCCAATGACGTGATTAAACACCGCTTCGCGAATATCGGCGGTCACCCGTTCACCGATCCATGAAACGAGGTAGTGGCGTACAAAGGTGGTAAGGGCAAGAAACAGCACCAGCAAACCGAAGATACCCACATAATAATTAAGATTCTCTTCTGAGCTGGTGGCCAGCCCATTATCAACCAGCAGGCGCAGCCCCTGACCAATTGAGAGAGTGATGGCCGAGGTAATGATAATCGCCAGCATAGAGCCAATGATATGCCACTTATAGGGAGTAATAAAGCTCACCACCTTCAGCAGGCTGCTGTAGTTTTTGCTCTTTTCGCGGTTGGTTTCTTCAGCCATGATATCAGCCAAAAGTACAATAAAATTGGGGTAACCGCAAATATAACTTTTTGCTGTTGACCCTGGGCTTTTTTGTTAATAAATTACGCCTATGTCAAAGATAGCACTGGTTACTGGTTCTAATAAGGGTATTGGCCTGCAGATCGTTCGCGAGCTGGCGGCAAAAAATCATAAAGTTGTTTTAACAGCCCGCGATGAGGGCCGCGGCAAAGCTGCCGTAGCAGAGCTTGCCAAAGAGGGTCTTGAAGTCGACTTTCAGCAGCTTGACGTTTCTGACGCCTCATCTATCAAAAACTCAGTAGCGGCTGTAGCAGAACGCCACGGCAAAATCGATATTCTGGTAAATAACGCAGGCATTCTTCTTTCAGATAAGCAATCTCTGTTTGAGATCGATACTGCAGATATCGACAAAACTCTGTT
>CAZHLC010000196.1:0-7087 GCA_964532545.1 uncultured Leptospiraceae bacterium
CCTCGTTGAAGCCATGTTCAGTGCCAGCACCCGAGCAGAAGATTATGTTATTATCGAAATTACCAACCGAGGTTACTAAGAATATACCGTCGCGTGAGGTTGATGCAGTGCCACCGGCATAAACTGTATTGTTCAAGAAATTTACCGTGGTTGAGCCCACTACAAATGCGCCTCTTGCGGTGCCAGCTGATGTGCCACCGTGCACAAGATTGTTTCTGAAGGTGGTGGTTGAGCCAGCAAATGACGAGATACCCACCGAACTACCGGTGGCCGAGCCACCAAAGATTCGGTTTCGTTCGATTGTTGCAGTGGCCGTTTGCACCACAATACCGGTAGAGTTATCAGGGCCGCCACCTGCTTCGATTATATTATCACTGATTGTTACAGCACCTGAAGAGTTCAGAAAAACAGCGGTAGCATTATTTGAGCCACCGAGGGCGTTACCTGAACTGATCTGGGTGTTGCCTGTTATATTCGCGGTAGCGGTAGTGTTAATAGAGATCGCAATAGCCGTGCCATTGGTTGGTGCACCACCGGTAATGAGAGTATTGCTGTCTATGTTTGGGTTTGTACCAGCACCTGTGGCATAAATACCTGTGGTAGCATTGCCAGTACCACCCGAGATGCTGGTATTGTTTTGAATTAGCGGGTCGCCATCGTTCGATATGTGTAGGCCATATGAGTTTGTACCGCTACCGCCATTTACTGTGTTGCCTGACCAAATGCAGTTTGCATTGGTACATGCGTTAGAATCGCTGAAAATGCCATAAGAGTTGGTGCCTGTGCCGCCGCTGATATTTGTATTGTTAGTAATATCTGCTACCGCCCCCAGTTCTATTTGAATGCCAAAAGAACCGGTGCCTGCGGTGCTGGCAGCAATCGAGTTATTGTTGATGTCGGCATCAGTGGTGGCACCACTCAGTAAGATGCCTTTAGTTGTATCGCCAGCAGTAAAAGTAATGGCATTATTTTGAACGGTTGCAAAAGCACCTGCTGAGATACTGATGCCATGGGCAATGGCAGCAGCATTGCTGCCCCCGTCGATATTGTTACCATCAATAGTTGGGTTCGTAGTACCATTGTTTACTTGAAGGCCCACACTGGTAGAGCCACTACCCCCGTTGATATTATTTGCGCCGGTGCTGTTTTCGATAAGCGGGCTGCCATTTGATATTTCTATACCAACTGATGTAGTCGCGGCCCCGCCACTGATGGTATTATCAGACCAGATACAATTGGCTGTGGTGCAGGCCGCAGACGCTGCCAGAATGCCATAGCTGAATGTACCCCCTGTACCACCGTTAATATTGGCGTTGCTGGTGATGGTGGGTGTACCACCCAACAGGCGAATACCATGTGCATTGCCATTTGAGCCTGCACCAATGACCGGATTTGAAACAATGGTGGTGGCGCCATTAAAGTGGTTAATGCCGGCCGATGGGCCTGTGCCTGTGGCATTGATAGTATTGCCGTTAATGTTGGTATCACCATCATTCTGGCCGATGCCAATCGACCAGCCACCGCCGGTATTGTTACAGGCAATGGTATTATTCAGTATCTGGGCTGCACTGCCCACAGCGGTGATGTTGATACCGTGCGCTTCGCCCGAGTTTATACCACAGTTTATGGTATTATTCTGAATGGTGGGTGAGGCTGTGCCAGATAGTGCGATAGCATAGGTGTTAATTGCGCCGCCGCTGGCCCCGGTGATAGTAAGGCCATCGACAATAGTGGCTGCAGTGATGGCGCCAGCGCCAGCTACTGCATTGGCGTTGGTCGCAACGTTGGTGTCTGTGACAGATGTTACATTTACAGCGGCTCTTGCGCCCCAGTTGCCGGGGTCATATTGGCCGTAGATATCTACATCTTCTTTTAATATAACGTGGGTGCCGCCTGATGAATTGCCAGCATAGGGGTTGCCGTTGCCAGTGCCGGCCACATGAACCTCAACCCCCGCCGAGGGCCCGGCTGCCGTCATAGCACTGTGGATATTTGTTTTCGGAAACGCTGGGTCAGTACCCATATTGGCATCTGAGGTGTTGCCATCGGTATTATGCACATAGATGATGGTGGCGTTGGCAAACCAACCGTTGGTATTTCCATTGTCTACACTGGCCCCGCCTGGTGCAAAGGGTACCAGTATGGCCGCATTGCCAGAGCCAATGTTGCTGTCTTGCACATTGAGGTCTTGAAAGGTCGCGCCCTTGGCACCACGTACATCGATGTTATAGTCGGTGCCGGGGGTGGTCGAGCGCAGTGAAATCACATTGCCGCCACCGCCAGCCTGTATGGTGCCCATGATGGTTATGGTACGACCGTCTTGTACGTTTACAGTTCTAGCGCCACCTGAATCGGTAAGGTTCAGGTTAAAGAGTGTCAAGTTTTGATTGAGATTCAAGTTTTGTGTGCTAGAAGTTGCCCCATTAAGATTTATTGTCGAGGTCGTTGATGTCACATTGCCATCTGTTCTGTAGTCGATATTACCAGCAATAGAGACCGTCGAGGCATTCAGATTGGCATTGGCAGAGTTGGCAGCGCCGATATTATCACCAATGGCGAAATCAGAAGTCGTCAGGGCAAAGTTGGTTGTTCCGCCATCGTTTGAGGTACTAAAGTTGCCTTCTATAAGGTTAAAGACCCCCGCAATATTCGTGTTGCTTGCCAGGCGAATTGTGTCTTGATTTGCAAGTGTTCCCTCGTTGCTTAGATCAATGGTGATATTATTAAACGTCGCCCCGTTTGTGGTAATATCATAGTTTTGAGATGCGCCATTCCATGTGCCTTGAAACACGAAGGTAGATGTCGCAGAATTGAGCGTGCCTGCGGTGTGCGTGAAATCACCCTGAATGTTAAAAGTCGAATTACCAGCATTGAGCACTGCGTTTGCGCCATTAATCTGAAAATCGGCATCAAACCCACCCACAAAAGCATTGTTCTGTGTGTCGACTGTTCCGTTTAAGAATTCAATGTTTTCAATAGCGTTGACTGAAGATGTAAATTGCCAGGTGTCGCGATTCGCGCCCGCTTCTACATTGTTGAAGATCAGCCTTCTGAACCGGTCGACAGTTGAAATCGAGTAGATGTCGCTGGTAGCGTTATTGGTTCCGACAAAAGTTACAGAGTTATTACCAGTTGCTTGTGAAATAAGAGCACCTGCATTCTCAAGCCAGTTGCCTGCTACGTTAAGGTTTGTCGCCGCACCAAAATTCAGAATGCCTGACGCCCCTGTGCCAACGGTAACATTGTTTGCATCGGCATTGGCTGTTATTGTAACTGTTGTACCATCACAAATGGTCACATCTGCATTTGCGTTAGGAGTGACCGGTGCAACACCGCCACCACAGCCGGCCAGTGACCAGGTGGTGTTGGCATTCCAGTTGCCGGTGGCTATAGAAGCCAGAGTGTAATTAACCCAGCCGTTGGTTGATGAGGCGGTGCCTTCGAGAATGGTGCCGCCCGAGGTCTCATTTAAGCGCAGGGGAATGGTGACTGCTGCGTTTGATGAGCCGCCGTTTGAGTCTGAAACTGTAAGGTCTTGAAAGGTGCCGCCGATTGAACCCGTAATATCAAAGTTATAGCGGGTGCCACCACTGGTTGAGTTCATGGTGATGACATTGCCGCCACCGCCAGCCTGAAGGGCCCCGGCCACATTGAAGGTTCTTGAATCTTGCCACTCGATTGTACGGGCGCCGCCACTGCTGGCTAGAGTCAGGTTATTAAAGAAAAGATTGTTACCAGTGTTGATTGTCTGGGTGGTGCCAGTGCCACCGTTCAGGGTAAGGGTCGAGGTGCCGGGCGTCAGGGTGCCACCCGCGGTGTTATTCAAATTGCCAGTGAAGCTGACCAGACCGTTGCCCATGTCATATGTCGACCCAGAGCGGCGAAGAATAAGGTTGCCTGTAATGGCATGAGTTGTGCCAGCGCCTGTGATGTTCAAACGCCCTTCAGTGTTCGCCAGCGAAAAATATCCACCAAAATCGCCTATGTTAGCACCCAATTGAAAAGCACCTGTTGTAAGATTGAAGCTATTGGTTTCTAATGTCACCAGAGCTGCAGCGGTAGCAAAGCCCGCAACCCCCACTGAGCCGGTGGTGACTATATCGCCACTGAGAGTTGCGGTGATACCGTTCGTGCCGCTAACCACAAAATTAGCGGTGTTGCCAGGGTTGTCAAGGTTAGTAGGTACAACACCATTTGCATTGGTGGTATCTTGAAAGCCAAAGGCCACACCCGTGCCTGTGAACAGGGTGGGGTTACCAATGGTGGCGGGTGAGGTCATCGCGCTGCCATCGGGGTCGGTAGAGCCAAGAACACCTGTACCATTTACTGTGCCCGCGGGGGCAGCCCCGGTGATGTTGGTGGTAAGGTGATTGGCTGTGGTTGCATCGACATTCACGGTGGTAGTTTGATTCGAGTCGGCGATAATAAGGTTGTAGAAAATATTTGCACCGAGAAAGTTCTGCCCGCCGATTGTGCCGGTGCCGGTCATTGTTACTGTTGATGTGCCGGCTGTAAAGATGCCATCGGTGTCTCTGGTAAGGTTACCTGAGACTGAAACTGAAGATGAGCCTGCTTGAAACGTCGCGGTAGCACCGACGCCATCGCCAATCGTAAAGTGTCTTGGGGTAGCAGGGGTTGGCCCTACAGTCATCGAGTTGTTCTGAGTGCTGAAAATACCACCATTGATAGTAAAGTCGCGGCCAAAGGAGGTGTTGGTGGTCAATTGATACTCTTTGGCCGCTGTGGTGTCCTGTACGGTATTCACCTGTATAGTGCCGGTTTGTTTGTTGATTCTAAAGGGGCCGTCTGTCGTACCAAGTAAATTAAGGGTGCCGCCACCATTAATTGTGCCGTCGATCATATCAAAGTGATGATTTACATTCAGTGCGTTGCCAGCAGTAGCAATAGTGATGGTATTAGGGCCATCATTGAGTTCAAGGTTACCAACCGTGCGGGCCGCTGCCATGTTTACAGTGTAGCTACCGCCTACGTAGCTGTTGTCAAAAATGATGTCATCACCTGCATTGGGAACTCCATCAGGTATCCAGTTGGCGCCATCGTTCCATGAGGTGGCGTCGCCGCCGCCATCCCATTTTTTGGTGTTGTAGTCGGTGAGAATTTCATTAGCATTCAGAGCATAGCTATAGAGTCGAACGTCATCGATCTGACCATTGAAGCTTCTCACCCCTGATTGTGACTCTTCGCCAAATTTTAAATCTAAATTCGAATTCTGAGGCATCGGCTGGGTAAGGGCTGTTGCCTCAAGTCGGCCATTCACATATATTCTGAGAGTACCATTCTCACCTGTTGCCATAATATGGGTCCACCGGCCTATCGGAATCACTGATGTTCCTGTAACCTGCCCATTTGATGTACCATCGTGCGTTGCAAAGTAAGCTATACCGGTTGCTGTATTGATAGATAGCATATAGGCAGCATTGCCAGCCCCGCCAACGCCCCAGCGGCTTATTATATGGGCTTCGGGGTCAGGTCCATAGCCAACCGCAGGGTTTACCCATGCACTCAGCGAAAGGCTGTTTGTTAAATCAAGTGCCGGATTATCTGCTATCGTTATATCGTTGCCTGTGGTAAAAGTGTAGGCCGTGTTGTTGCTAGCTTGCCTATTTTGTGAACTTGAGGCTCCGTTTATTGTTCCGTTAAGGCCTGCCCCTGCCGTGCCTGAATTTGCAGCACTGCCATCAAGGGCCCAATCACCAATGAGTGCCCCAAACCAGCCAACGTTATTACCATTATCAGTGCCATTGGCGGGGTTCAGTGGCATACTGTAAGCTGTACCACCTATGATGTGGTCTTGAACATTAACATAGTCGATGGCGCCGATCGTACCATTCACTGTAATGGTGGTCTGGGTGCCACCTGTTTGCGAGCGCAGACTGATGACGTTACCCGCAGTAGCGGGCGCTGTGAAAGTGCCAGCTACGGTTTGGGTGGCACCATCGCTGAAGGTAATGGTGCGGGCACCGCTGTCTGACAGGGTGAGATTGTTGAATGTATTGCTGTTCAAAATCGATTGGGCTGCCGCCCCATCAAGGGTAACTGTGCTTGAACTGGCTGTAAAAGTGCCGCCCACGGTATTATTGAAGTCGCCACTAACATTGACAAGGGCATCATTTAAGACCAGCCCCGAAGTGGCTCTTCTGAATAATACATTGCCATTAAAGTCGAGTGTTTCGCCCGGGGTAGCCCCGGTTTCATTGAGAAAACCGTCTGAATCAAAGGGGGGGCCATCGGCTGTTAAAATGCCTATCTGAAGACCGCCGGTAACCATGTTGAACCCGTTTGTGTCAAAGTTCGCTACTGCTGCAGCCGAAGAACCAGCAATGATGAAGCTACCGGTGGTGAATATATCACCCTGCAGGGTTACGTTTTCGTTATTTGCTGCCAGAACCCCAATGGTCGAGGTATTGCCTGCATTGTTAAAACCCGCCGGAAACTGACCGGTATCGGTATTGGTGGTATCTTCATACATGAGCCGCACCATACCGGTTGTGCCAAAGACGGTGTTTCCGTTAATCACCAGGGGTGAGTTGCTGGCCGTGGCATTCATGTCAAATACCTCGATATCTTGTGCGCCAGCGATTGTACCCGCTGGCCCGCCACCAGAGGCGTTGGTGGTGAGGCGGTTATTTACAACTACTTCGTTTGGCCCTGCGAGGGTTGTGGTCTGGCCCGAATCGGCGATTTCGAGGTTGTACATCGCGCTGGGGCCATTGAAACCCCCAATGCTGCTGGTGCCTGGCATTCTTACAGTTGAAGTGCCGGCAGTGAATGTGGTATCGGTATAAGTAAGAAAGCTGCCTTGCACTGTGATGGTGCTTGAGCCCGCTAAAATGGTAGCTGCATTGCCATCGCTATCACCCAGGTTAATTGAGCCAACAACAGTTAAGTCGTTGTTCTGGGTATCGATGGTGCCGTCAAAGATCTGAAAGTTGCTGTTTAAAGTAGTGGCATTGGTAAGTTGGTAGGTTTTGCCGACGGCTTCAACATGTATGCTGCCGTTGATTGCGTTGGCCCCATTTTCATTGAATCTGAAGGGCCCATCGGTGGTGCCTAGCAGGCGGGGGTT
>CAZHLC010000197.1:0-7075 GCA_964532545.1 uncultured Leptospiraceae bacterium
AATAACCAGTGTGGATATGTGGAGAAAGCCAGATAAGGTTGATTTTGCAGGTTAAATCAGCCATTTTCAAATCCACAAATATCCACTATTCAGTTGAATTACCCCCAGGTTTTCGGCTTCAAAGGGGGTCTTGACAGCTAAAAGGGGCACTTTCCACAGGTTTTCACAACAATTCTCAAAGAATACTTAACATTTCCCACGTTTTTCCACAAGTGTGGAAAGTAGTGGATATCTATGCTTTTTACCACTATTATGTCGCATTAATATTGACAGAAATTTCATAGCAAATTGTATGGAATTACCAACTCAATTGACCATAGTTGTTTTAGTAGAAATTTTGAGAAGTATCAGTCAGCGAGAAAATCGCCTTCAGAGACACCCGATTTACCCAGCTCTCGTACAGACAGGTCGAAACTGCCCACACTGCCCTGAGGTGAGCTGACCCGCATGATCAGATGCATACCCGGTGGTGGGCAGTAGGCGGGGCCACCAAAGGCACCACCATCGCAGGTTTCACCGTTGTAGTAAAAGTCGTTGGGGTGAAAAAAGCCATTGCCTGTGGTTGGGTCGTCATAGTAGGGCGCTGGCAAGCATGCAGTTATACCGCCATTGCCACCGCTATCGTGCATAGTGCCGGTATCACCAGCCACACTTTCGTATATTTTATCGTTATTAAGGTCTTGATTGCAGAGTGACAACCCGCGAATGGGCATCTTGGCGCAGAGCCGGCTGCCACTTGATGTTTCAATGTACTGACTGCTTACAATTGTCTGGGTACAGACAGGGTTGGCCATACACACCGGTATGTTTGAGTTTATGGGTGCAATGATATCGTTTGAGTTCACAATGCCTGAATTGTAATTGCTGCCCTGGGCATTCTGGCTGGTCGCTGAAACACCCCAGTTGATATTAAAGGTGGCACCACTACCAGAGCCAGAGGCAAGAGTAACGCTTACAGGGTTACTGGGCATGGGGGCAAAGTCTGAAGCGCCGGTGGTCTGAATAGTTACTGCCGTAACTGCGCCACCTGAAACTGATGAAACACGTAGTTGTGCCCCATCACCATTAACTACATTCAAGATACTGCCGAAGGTGTAGCCGCTGCCCCCGTTCGCCACATTGGCTGAAATTGCGCCCATGCGGGCTGCGTAATTGGCGCCACTGCCGTCGGGGTTACCCGAGACTATGCCTACTGATGGTAAAGATGTATAGCCACTGCCATTGGTAAGAATGTTCACTGAAGTAACGGCACCTGTGCTGGGGTTCACTTCGGCATAGGCCGTAGCCCCACTGCCCCCGCCGCCAGTTATATTTACAGCGGTCATGCTGCCACAGGCCGGAAACTCAACCATGCCCAGACCACGGCGGTCTTTTACATGGCCGGCCGATGGCATTTGAATCAGCAGGGGGGCCCCAGAAGATTCAAAGCGATGACTGTAGAGTGGTGCCTTTTCAAGGTCAAGAATGCGGTAGTTGTCTGTAATACCCGGTGAACCAAGCATTTGTGATGCTGCATTGTAGGTCTCTAGAATCGGCCAGACCGGGTAGAAGTCGACAATAACTTCGCCACTGTAGCCATTGCCCCGGTTAGTCACATCTATCTCATAATAGCGCAGAGAGTTTGCCCGGCGTGGGTGACCAATTTCAGAAGCTGGTACCGGGCCTAGAATAGGCGCAAACTGGGGATTACTCGAAGTATTCAGAGTACATGGCAGTGAAAACATGATTGAATCAGCTGCGGTACCTGAACTGCTGGGGTTAAATGGCCCGTTGTACTGGGCTGCATTATCCCAGCCGGGCCAGCAGCCGGCATCGGCGGCTGAAAAGTTCACATAAGCAGATTTATATTCAGTAGGGTCACTGAATTCATAATAACGTTTCTGGCCAAAGAACCACAGGTGGTCTTGATCTTCTGGGTCAATCATGAAAAGATTCACCAGATTACGGGGCTCGATAGCACCAGAGCCACTGTTGTCATCATAGATAATATCAGGGTCACCTGCCCAGCGACTGTAGCCACCGACACAACTGGTATTGCCCGGGCTGTGCAATGAGCATGGCAGCATGGTGCTGGTACGGCCACCTTGGCCAGAGCCCAGATACCCTTTATATGTTGTTTGCGGTAAAGCAGTATCATGATCTGAATGAACTCCGATTTTCATATCGAAGATAAAACCAGCCTTGCTTGGGTAAGGTGTGGCACTTGGGTTTGTTGCAAAGTCATTTGCAACAAAGCGATCATTATCTCTTTGTACGTACTGTCCGTAATCGCCACTGGTTAGCCAGCCCTGGTTAATAGCGTACTCTACTGTATTGGCTGCAAAATTATCAGAAAAATCATAAATATCGGTATCACGTGGCACTTGCTGGTTATCACCAGCATGTGGCGAAATATCATCATAGGTGCTACCATCGGCCGCACCATTTGAACGCCTGAAACCACGATCTACAATAAAGTCAAAAGAAACATTGGTAGCTGAATTGGCACGTACCATATACCAGTAGTTTGTATCGGCCAGAGT
The DNA here is from genome assembly GCA_964532545.1 of uncultured Leptospiraceae bacterium. Lineage (GTDB taxonomy): Bacteria > Spirochaetota > Leptospiria > Turneriellales > CAZHLC01 > CAZHLC01. Next base: position 2,523 of record CAZHLC010000197.1, read on the forward strand.
GCTACCATCAGGATACGTTGCCGCTGCTGTGTTTCCTAAATGATCGGCCGTGGCGATCGTCACAAGCCCCTTATCGGCATTGGCCTGCAGAGTAATGGGTTTAGGCAGACCCTTTGCATCAAACTGGCGAATGTTAACAAAGTTGTTATCAAGTTCGTTAACTGTATTTACAATGCGGCTCGCAGGTATGATTTTCACAGTGGGGTCTATAATCCACGCTGAATAGCCGATCTGGCTGTTTATGTAAGATACAACTTCTTGTACCGTGTCTGTGCTGCTGCTACTGAAATTTATTGTAATAGGTAGAGACTTATCTGAGCTTAATTGGTTGCTCAGAGTTGTGAAAAGAATACCGTTTTCTACCTTGAGGCGGGCTGTAACCGCAGAGCCATGATAGATTACATTTATGTATGGCAGCGTGGCCTGGGTTGGCGAGCTGATGCGATAAACATCATAGTCTGTAGCGCCGTTTACCGGGGCCCATTTCAGTAAAACCTGATTGTTATAGTAGCCCTTCGAGGCAAAAACCCTGCTTTCAACAGCCAGCGGTCTCTGGTTGTTACCATACTGATTGGTATTGTCTGGTACGGTGATGCTGCTGCCGGTGCCTCTGAGCAACACTGCAGGCACATCATTCTGTGAGTTATTAGGCCCATACTGGGTACAGTTTGTTGTACAGCTCCAGTTTGGTACTGAGCCGCCGTTGATATAGCTGCACAGGGCACTGATGCGCGAGTTGTTGCCGGCTATCCAGCTGCCTGATTTGAGATCGAGGGCAGTTGAGGTCGATGCTGGCGGGCTACCGGTTTTTTCAGTGAGGGTCAGGGTCAGCAGTTTGCTGGCATAGCTGTTTACTACATTGACTGTACCAATCTTGGTGTTGTCTGTATTCTGCAGGCACATGGCCCAGTTGCCCAGAAACCTTACCCGACCAGTTATGATATTCGATGGCGTGCTTTCGGCTACCACATCTGAGTTAAAATAATCGCTGTCATTGCTGCATTTAGCACCGTTTTCGTTATTCTCGTTGGTGGGGTTAGTGTCTGTGGCGTCGGTTTCATCTCTACTTACCGAGGCTGAGTATCCCTGTCGTGATGCGTAATTGGCCGGGGTAGACGAAGTCTCACAGTTTCGATTATGGGGGCCGGGCGCGCCTGACACAGCCGCTGATGTGCATGAAATACCATCACGCAGCTGCTGGGCGATCACCCGGTAATAATATAAAGTGCCCGCCGTAAATGCGGACTCTGAACCATCATCAAACTCGCGTAATAAACCCGAGTTTGCTGTTGAAGCAGAATCTGCATTGATCTGGCATTCAACTTCGGCCCATGGCCCATTGATTGAGGTTGACCTTTGAATCGAATAACGAATTCTTTTGTTATGGGTGGTGGCCAGGGCGGTATTTTTATTTGAATTTACATCGTTCCATGAAAGCCAGATGCCATCGCTATTATCTTCTGAAGCATAGACCAGCTGGGGGGTATCGATTGAGATCTTCAGTGAACCACCACCACCGCTGTTAAAGGCTGAATTGGCCTGCTCTGTAAGAGCTGATGGGGCAGTACATGATTGCAGAATGTCATCGCAGGCATAGACTGCATAATTATAGAGACCGCCAACTACCGGGTCATCTGCAGTGCTGGCATTGCCTGGTAGATTTGTACAGCTGTCAGAGCTGAAGATATATTCATTACCAGTAGTGCTGGGTAGCAGACCGGCTTCATCTATTGAATCACTTACAGACGTTGCCGGAACCCTTGCTGCGGTTGCGCTCTTGTTCCAGTTATATTCACGTATTGTGCCTGAAGACAGCACGGCCTGGGCAGTGGCGCCTGAACCGGTACCGTCGGTAATCTGCACCGTAGGCGGTGAAGTGTAGTTACCACCACCATTTGTCACATTGATACCGGTTATAACCCCGCCAGCTACAGTGGCAGTCGCAGTAGCCCCACTGCCCCCACCACCCACCAGGGTAATTACCGGTGAGGCTGAATAAGAAGAACCACCACCAATCACATTGATAGAAGCCACTGGTGAACCATTGCTTGAAAAGCAGCGCAGAGCACCGCCTGAGCCAACTTGAGACCAGTTGCCCTCTTCGTGTATACTGCTACCTGAAACAGAGTTGATTATTGTATCATCATTTGAGATGGTAGGGGTACCATTGTCGTTCATCTTCTGGTAATTGACAACGGTAACTTCACGGTTGGCGACCAGGGCCTGATTGCCAGTAAGAGTAAAACCATTACCGCCTTCACAGGGCCAGTCAGAGCAGGCCAGTGACACAGGTGAAGTATCACGCACAATACGATAACTGGTTGCACCCTGCGACTGGTTCCAACTTACAACGATTTTGTCGCTGTGCTGATCGCGGGTTGCAACTACATTGGTAGGTGTATTGATGGCGTACTCACCTGAGCCTCTCGCCCTGATGTAGTAGATGGCGTCTTTGCCAGCTTGAAAAATAAACGGTGGAATTGTGACTTTTACGAAATAGGTGATGGTGGCTGCATTGGTATCGCGTTTGAACCAGACCCGCTGGTTAAGCGTAACATCGCCCGGCAGGGTTGCACCCGAAAGGTTGTTGGGTACCTCAGCGAGGTTCTGGGCTGCAAAATTGTTATCAATCAAACCAGTATCTGTGCCCCAGATTTTTACTAGATTATTAGAACCATCAAGATAATACAATTGCATGATGGTTGATAGACCCTCAGAGACATTGAAAGTTTCTATAATGACCCTTTGGCTTGTTTTTGCTTCGATCTTATACCAGTCTTGGTCGTTTCTTTCGTGCATTGAATGTTTTTGGCTGGTGCCAGAAAGAACCCCGCCAGAGCCAAATTGCCCTGAGCCCGCCACGTAATTGAGATAGGTAGCCACTTCAGTCGAGTTGTCATTTTCGTATGAATCAGGTTCACCTGGTTTAGGTGAAAATGGGTCAATACCTTCGCTGACTAGAATACCCGGTTTTTTACATGAATATGAAAAAGAACCGATGATTGCAATTGACGCAAATACCAACAGTTTTGGCATAGAAGACTTGAATTTGTACATAGTTAGAGTGGTACCGGTCTTTTTGCTTATATATTGGAAAAAGTCAATTCTGGGGCCAAAAAAGCCCTTATTGGTATTAAGCTTCGGGCTGTTTTTCTGAGAGAAAATTGACGATTCTTTTCTCTATAAAATCAGGAATTTCAATAGAATTGTATGCTTCTTTGCAGGGGCCCTCAATGACTTTCATAGTATCAATAAAGCCATCAAAGAAGGTCATACAGGCCGGGCAGTCTTTAAAGTGCTTTTCAAACAGCTCAATTTCTTCAGAGCTCAGATTTTTGTCATAATACTCAGAAACAGTCGAAAAGAACTGAGCACAATCCATATTTTTATCATGCGGGGTCATCAACTGCCTTCATCTCTGTAAAGTATTCTACCAGCTTATTGCGCAGATAGATTCGGGCCCGGTGCAAACGTGTTTTGATCGCCGAGATACTGATGGGTACAGTATTCTGAATTTCTTTGATTGAAAGACCTTCAAGCTCTTTGAGTATAAAAATGGTCTTATAATCGTTGGGCAGGGCATGTACCTCTTTCATCAAAACCTCGCGGGCCTCTTTTTTCAGCAGATCGTCTTCAAGGGGGCGGGCATCGGTTAAATCGAGATGAGAATACTTGCCCAGAAGATAATCTGAATCGCTTTGATTATTATGAGGGTTTTCATCATAAGAAGTTTCATTTTTCTTTTTCTTTTTTCTAAGATAACCAATACAGGTGAAAACAGTTATTGAATAGATCCACGTTGAGAGTTTCGATTCTTGTCTGAAAGCGGTGATTTTTTCTAAGATGGTAGCAAAGACCTCTTGTACCATATCGAGGGCTTCATCTTCAGAACGCATATACTGCATACACAGGCGAAAAATACGATTCTGGTATTCGCGCACAAATTCGGTTATTACCGTGCGGTCTTTGTTCTTAATGCCCTCGATAAGCTGTTGATCAGTATATTTAGATTCGGCAGGTTTGTTCATTAGTCTTTGGGCAGAAAGGGGTCTTCATACCGACCCAGGCGCATATATAAACTGAAAGCATAGTCTTGCTGTTGGTGTTGAAACGACCAGTCAATTTTATAGCCCCAGCCTATATCTGCAAATTTGAGAGGTTCTATATTATCATATACAATTGATTTATCTTTGTTTACCAGAATGGCCTTATTCAGCTCATAAGTAATGGTATCTTCTTCAGTATCTACCTGATAGAACTGAAAAAACAGCGTACATTTCTCATCTGAGGCCAGCACATGAACAAAACGTGATTGGTCGCGCCGGTTGAATTTTGATATGGTGTATTCTTTTTTGCAGTCACCACGTGGGCCATCATTCCATACGATTCTTTTATGAAAAGTCTGGCGGTCTTTTTTCTCTTTTACTTTGCGTTCTGCCCATTTACATTGCAGTAAAACGATTGAAACTGCAAAGAGTAGTAAAAAAACTGGAACCCTGCGCAAATATTTTTGCATTCTATAATAGAAGATTTATATGATCTTGAAAGGTTTG
>CAZHLC010000198.1:0-7075 GCA_964532545.1 uncultured Leptospiraceae bacterium
CATCAAGACCGTAATCTCTATCGTACCCGGGTTGAGCTTGCAAAAGACGGTATCTGTTCGATAATAGTAAAGAGGCAGGGCAAGGTCGTGGTAGCCACCAGATTCATCGGGGTCGCTACTGAAAGTTTCATTGCAGAAAAAGCTGAACTGGTAGAAGCCGAAATATTTTCTCTGATCAAGAACGGCCTTAACGTTGATTCACGCAACAGTATAAAAAAGATACGCTCTCGTATTCAGCAAAGCGTCAGTCATCATCTGCAGAAAAAACCGTTTATTGATCTGGTACTTATCTGATTCTCAGTCAAGATAGCTATCATGAAGGTCTTTCATGATATTTTTCTGCATTGCTTCGTTGGTTCCGCCACCAATTGAAAGCAGAATTGCATCACGTAAGAGTTTCTCAACCGGATACTCTCTGGTATAACCATAACCACCCAGAACCTGTATGGCACAGCGTGATACATACTCTGCCATCTGGGTGGCTGAAAGTTTGGCAGCTGCGGCAGACAGACTCTGGCGACTACCAGGGCCTACCTGCAGTGAACAATCATAAACCAGAGCGCGGCTTGCGCTGTAACGGGCATATGATTCAGCTATCATCTGCTGAATCTGGCCAAACTCAGAGAGCTTTTTACCAAAGGCCTTGCGGCTGTTGACAGCATAGTTGATCATTTCATCAAGGGCCCGCCTGGCAATGCCAAGCGACATGGCTGCGAGAGCCAGGCGTTCTATCTCAAGGTTGCGCATCATATGAACAAGGGCGGTGCTTTCTTCGCCGATCAGATTCGCTGCCGGAACTTCAACGTCTTCAAAAACAAGTTGAGTAGTGGGTGACTGGCGAATGCCCATTTTGATTTCTTTTTTACCAACGCTGAAACCATTCATGTTTTTTTCAACAATGAAGCTGCTTACAGCCCGGCGGTCTTCTTTATCGGTTTTTGCATAGACCAGAAAAACATTGCCTACACTGCCGTTGGTGATCCACTGTTTGGTGCCGTTTAAGATATAGTTGTCACCTTTTTTAACTGCATTGGTTTTCATGGCCAGCACATCAGTACCACAATCGGGTTCTGACATGGCCATGCCTGAGAGGTGCTCACCATTCAGAACCTTCGGCAGATATTTTTTCTGCAGGTCTTCTTGTGCAGAGTAATACAGATTGTTTACAAACAAAACTTCGTGAGCCAGATATGATAGAGTAAAGCCTGCATCAAAACGAGACAGCTCTTCATGCACGATAATTGAGGCTGTGGCATCAAGCCCGTGGCCGCCTGCCTCTTCAGGAATTGTAATGCCGAACAGATTGTATTCGCTACCGAATTTTCTCAGAAGCTCTTCATTGAATTCTTCTTTTTCATCGTACTCATGGCTCTGGGGTTCAACCATACCTTTGCCGATGCGCTCAACTATTTCGCGTAATGAACGGTGATGTTCAGTAGGATTATACAGATCAAACATAAGCAAATGTGTAAAAATGCCTCTGCCTGCAAAGACCAAATTTCTAATTTGATTTACAGCCAGTAGACTCGGGTTGATTTCGATAATGCCCCCTGGCGATGATTTGATTGTTCAGAACCGACAATGGTTAAGCAAAAATGCAGTCTGCTACGGCGCCACACTTGAAACCATCGATGATATAATACAAAGGGGCCCGACCGAATGGTCGGCTCAGCTTGAGCAGATTAAAGATACCCAGTCTGTAGAAATTAACAAGGTGAACTATCATTCAAAGCGCGATGCAGGGCGCGAAGCCAGACGGCTGGTTGCTGGCTTTGTTGAAAAGCCTACCCAGCACCTCGTTCTGGTTGGGGCCGGGCTGGGGTTTATTCTAGAAGCCGCTGCGAGCCACAAACTTGAAAGTCTATTCTTAATTGAGCCCGACCATGAGATGGTCTTCTATCTGCTTAATATAATTGATTTAAGTAAACTCTCAGGTGGGGTGTTTCTTTATATTCCCCAGAATGAACGATGCGATGACTTTGAAGAGGTACTGCCTTTTTTTCAGGGCAAGTCAGCCGCCAGCATTGCGATACAGGCCTTTCCGCCGGCGTTACGGGCCCGCCCCATTGTTTACGGCCGCCTGAAAGAGCGCATGCAGAATCTGTTTGAAAAGCGCAGTATTAACCAGGCCACCATCATTAAATTTCAAGCCCTGTGGAATAAAAACATCTGCCTCAACAGTGCAGATATTATCTCAGGGGGTAAGCTCAGCCAGCTTGCCGGTGCTATACGCTCAACTGTTGTCATAGCCGGTGCTGGCCCCTCGCTTGCTGATTCTATTGTTGACCTGAAAAAATACCGCCAGCGGTTCACCCTGTTCGCCGCAGATACGGCTTTCATACCCCTCGCCCGGCAGGGTGTCTTTGCCGACGTGGTTTTTACCGCCGATCCCCAGTGGTACAGCTATTTCTTCTGCCATAGCCCCCATGCAGCAAAGGCGCTCTGGCTTGCAGACCCGGTGGTTGCCCATTATCTGGTGCATAATCTTGCGCGTAAGAATGTGCGTTTGTATTGGTGGGATAATCCGTTCTATTTAGATCAGGTATTGCAGGCCCATTACGGCCGCCGTGGTGAGGTGGCACATGGTGGGTCGGTGAGCACCAACGCCTTTGATGTTGCCCTCAAGGCAAAGGCTGATAAAATCATTCTGGTAGGCCAAGACCTGTCTTTTTCAAACAAGGCTGCTCATGTGAAAGGGGCTGCACTTGAGACCCTGGTGTTTACCCGTAACAACCGCCTCTCAACCATGGAATCTCATAATTACCGCCAGCTGACTGCCATGCCCAGGGTGTATGTGCGTGATCTGCAGGGTGATACTGATCAGACCTTCACAAACGGAAAGATGGCGGTGTTTATTGATTGGTTTGAAATGCAGGCAGCCCGGCTGGCCGACCAACCGGTTGAGCTTGTGAATGCTACAGTCGCGGGTGCCCGGCTGCAGGGTTTTAACAGCAAAACCCTGACAGAGGCTCTTCGAGACGACAAAGAAGAAAGCACTTCAGCGCCTGCTGCCTCGATGGTAGATGTTGAAAAAGATGTTCTGCTGGCTGAGCTTGAGAGTTATCTGCAGAATATTATCAGGCTTGAGCGAATTTATACTGAAAACCTGAGCCTGGCTAAACAGATTCAAGGTGGTAGTAAAACCCCGGGTCTGCTTGATCAGCTGGCCGCTAACGATAAAAAAGCAGGCAGCTATGACAAAGCGAATAAGATTGTGGCCATTGCTGCTCAGAAGTCTATTCTAGAAGTCAGTGAGTTTTCAGATCAGACCGGGGGTATCGAATCTTCGGTGAACCTATACGGCAGCCTGCAGAGGGCCAGTCGCCAAATGATTTATCTTTTGAAAAAGATGGTGCGTATCAACAGTTATTCTGCGTCGATGTAGGCCAGGGCTGCATGTACCATACTTTCAAGTTCAGGAAACTTCTGATTTGCAATCTCAATCACTTCGTCATGATTTAATGAATCATGCTCGAGGCCGGCGCCCATATTGGTAATCAGGCTTAAACCCAGAATACGCATGCCAGCCTGTGAACCTATAATGGCTTCGTGCACGGTACTCATGCCGGCGGCATCAGCCCCCAGAATGCGCAGCATTTGAATTTCTGCCGGGGTCTCATAGGTTGGGCCAGCCATGGCAGCGTAAATACCTGAGCGAAGCACAAGGCCTTTTTCTTTGGCGGTCTTTTGAATATGTTTACGCAGCTCTTCGTCATAAACATTGCTCATGTCTACAAAGCGCGCACCCCACTCTTTATAGTGGGGGCCGGTTAACGGGTTCGCATTGAGCAGGTTAATATGGTCATTGATTAACATGATGTCGCCGGGGCGGTAGGCCGAATTGGCTGCACCGGCAGCGTTAGTGAGAATGAGACTCTTAATCTGCATGGCGGCAAACAGCCTGATGCCCATAACGGTTCGTGAGGGGTGGTGGCCCTCATAAAAATGAAAGCGGCCCTTCATCAGAGCAACTGCAGTGTCGTTGATAAAACCGAAGATCAGTTGGCCAGCATGGCCTTCAACTGTCGATTTTGGAAAGTTGGGTATTTCATTATAAGGAATTTTAACAGCCTGCTCAACCTTATCGGCGAGGGGGCCCAGACCTGAGCCCAGTACAATGGCGGCCTGAATAGGAAAGTCTACCTTTGACCGTACATAGCTGGTGGCTTCTTCAACTTCTTGCGGGGTTAGATTATCATTTTTCTCACTCATATTTTTTCCTGATGGTCAGTTGGTTTCAATGCCCAGAATCATACGATTCCACTTTTCAGCGTAACGATCGGTCATTCCGGCAATAAAGTCGGCGATAGCAACATGTTTACCTTCTTTCTCGATCGTCTGCTGGTATTGAGTGGGCATACAGTCGGGGTTTTCAAAAATAAAGGTGTAAATTCGGCCTATGATATTCTCTGCCCTCTTGTTCATGGCTACAATTTTGGGGTGTCTGTACAGCTTCTGAAACAAAAACTTTTTGAGCTGAATCACTTCTGGCCGCACACTGGGTGAAAAATCGACCACCTCTGATTTGCCTTCAGCGTTTAGCACATCGTCGAGATTCTTTATTTTTTTTTCTTTGAGGTTTTTCTGCGATGTTTTTACCAGATCTGAAACCATGCTGTTGATTAGAAACCGTACAGCCTGCTTAAGTTGAATATCGTGCCTGGTGTCTGGGTAAAGCTCTTTGACATGCTGCATGCCTCTATTAAAAATTTTTACCTCAGTCAATTCTTCAAGGTCGAGATAGCCATTATCAAGGCCATCTTCTACATCGTGGCAATTGTAGGCAATTTCATCACAGATGTCAACCACCCGGGCTTCGAGAGAGTGCGATTGACCACCAGGCCGGGCCTTGTGTTTTTGCAGGCCCAGCAGGGTTGCCTTTGTCAGGTTAAGACCTGCATGATGGGGGTAGCGCTGTTCAAGCAGGGTGACAATTCTAATGGTCTGTAGATTGTGATCAAAACCGCCGTCTTTTTTCATCAGGTCATGTAGCCCTTTTTCACCTGCATGGCCGAAGGGCGGGTGACCCAGATCATGGGCCAGGGCGATGGCTTCGGTGAGGTCTTCGTTCAACAGTAGAGCGCGACTGACAGTACGGGCAATCTGTGAAACTTCAAGTGAATGCGTAAGACGGGTGCGAAAGTGGTCACCGTGATGGTTTACAAATACCTGGGTTTTATATTCGAGCCGGCGAAAGGCCTTGCTGTGAATAACCCGGTCGCGGTCTCTCTGAAAATCATTACGAAAGGCATGAGGCGTTTCTGAAAATTCACGGGTAGCCAGCGAATCGCCCACCGCATAGTCTGCGAGCTGGTACATGGTTAAAACGGTTTTGAGGCCCGGCGAAAGATAAGACTGGTGCGACCCATTCTTAACTCATCAAAGTCACTTATTTCTCTGGGTCTCAGCAGTTTCTTTCCGTTAAGGTATGTGCCATGCTCAGAGAGCAGGTCAAACAGGTAAAACTTGCCCCCCCGCCGTTCAAGTCGGGCATGGCGGGTCGACACAGCCGGGTCTTCGAGTACAATGGTATTCTCATCGCCATGGCCGATAGTAACCTGGTTCCACCTTATTTTATGTTTCTTGCCCGTGCGTGCACCTTCTTTTTCAACCAGATAGGCTTGAAAATACTCAAGGGGTGTCTGCCCTTGATCTAACATGCTTTTTTTAGGTGCATAGAGTGGGGCTGTGTCATGGGGTATGAATTTTTCAAGTTCGTCTTCAACTGGGGGGGGTTCGGGCAGGTTTACATTGATCTGTGATTTGCGGGTAAGTGCCACCAGCAGTATTATCAGTAGAATGATAATGATTATACCAGCCCCGAACAGCAGATATCGCTCGTCTTGCCACAGGCGCATGAACCAGCGCCCGGTTGCTGACTCGGGCAGTCTGAACACATACTTATCTTGATCTTTAAATGAGCGTTCAAGACCCAGGCCCTTCTCATGGGGTATCATGGTGTTAAGATGAATCTCAAGCTCGGCACGTTTGCCATCGATACTTGTTTTTTCAGCCTGGCTTACATACTGTAACAGATAGGTGTTATCAAGAACCTCTGAAAGCAGTTTGTAAATGTTCTTCAGGTCTTCTATTGAAGGGGTATAATAAGTTTCAGCCCCGCTAAGTCGGCTCAGGCGGGCCATGGGTTTAAGGCGGGCCTTATTGCCTGTTCCAGCGACAAACACCGGGGTTGAGTGTTTGCCTGACACTTCAACCAGATCTTCAAGCTTGACGAGCGAACCTTCATCGCGCCCGTCAGTAAACACAATTACTGAACTGCGGGCCGCCTTGCCTGTGGCCGTAACCGATGCCTGGGTAATACCTTCATGCAGAGCATCGAAGAGTACTGTTTTGCGGCCATTGCGCTGCACACTGTTCAGGCAGTCTACCAGCTGGTTATTGTCAGAGGTAAAACCACAGTGACTCTTAACCTGATCATCAAAACTCTTGATGGCTACATAGTCTTCTTGTCGAATATTGTTGATAAACGATTTTGCGGCCTCAATCTGTTTCTTAAAGCGCGCCAGTGGTATCGACAGACTTGAATCAACAAGCAGCACAATGTGTTTGGGGTCAGTCGATGAGTCGGTTTTTTTCAGTTTAAAACCCGGAACGTGCCAGCCATTCTCGAAAACCTTAAAATGGCTTTCATTTAGATTATGAATTGGGGTGATGCGGGTTACTGAAATTTCAACTTTAACATAAGGATAATCAAGGGCCCGCACCTGCTGAATTTTCAGGTAGGGGCCTGCCATCTCGGCATATGCTGAAGATGTAAATAATGCCAGTATGATCAGCTTTCTAAGCATGGAAATATACCTATATTAATTATCGGCTGCTACCAACACACCTTTTAACATGCAATTTGTAAAACCCAAAATTGCTTATGAATGATTTTCAGTAAATACGAGAGAAAACCCGCTGCCAGCGCACAAATACACCAGAGCGTTGGCCGCTGACCCACTGAAAGAGCAGTTTGATGGGGTTAGTTTCTTCTTTCATGCTTTTGTCATTACATAATTGCCAGTTTACTGAAAAGTAAGACATAAAAACTTTGCCCTGAATATCATCAAGG
>CAZHLC010000199.1:0-7065 GCA_964532545.1 uncultured Leptospiraceae bacterium
CAAAGAGGGGTATCAGCCAGGGCCTTTTTTATTTCTGCAATGGCTAAACCATGTAATTCACAGCTGAGGTATATCAGGCGCCCGCCCAGAGAAGACCTGCGCCAGAGGTCGCAGACTGTGAGAAAATTCAGCCCGAAACCAAAACCAAGTTCACCGACCACAAAATTTTCTGCATTCGCAAAGCGTTCTTCAAGATTATTGCCTTTGATAAATACATGGGTTGCTTCTTCAAGGGCCCCGCCCGAAGAAAAATAAACATCATCATACAGAGTTGACTTTACAGATTTGTCTTTTTGCCACTCAAGCACAGCGTTGTGCAAACTCAGTGTTAAGTGATTGTCTGTCTATTTCTAAAATACAGATTATCCATATGGCATATTCAAGTAGAAACATTAAAGAACTTTCAGCAGACGTTGAATATAAAGACAATTCACTGTTTAAGTCTTACGGCAAATACCTTGAAGAATTTGAAGAAGGGGCAACCTTTGAACATCCCCGCGGCATGACAGTCTCTGCCGGGCTGCTGCATGACTTTGCAACCACCTATCTCGAATCAAACCCTCTTTATTTAAATGAAAAATATGCAAAATCGCTGGGCTATGCCTCATTGCCAGCCAGCCCCCTGCTTACTATGAATATCATTCTGTCACTGGGTGTGCAGAACAATTCAGAAAAGGCCTACGCCAACCTGGGTTATTATGACATGCATTTTCTGAGACCAGTTTATGCCGGCGATACTCTCAGGGCCTTCAGCCGGGTAGCTGAGCGACGCGACCGGGGCGAAGGCAAGCCGGGCATTATTACCCTGAATACTCTCGGTCTCAACCAGAGGGGTGAAGAAGTTATTCAGTATACCCGTAAAATTATGGTTCCCCAACAGCCAGAAGGGTACAAGGCACCCCAGGCTGTCAAATCTGATCAGGCTATTACAGATCTACCTGAATCGGTGCCTCTTGAGATTCCCCAGTTCAATACAAAAGACTGGCCCGCTAATTTTACCAGACCCGATACGTACTATGAAGACTTTGAAGTTGGTCAGGTAATCGCCTCACCCAATGGCCGCACCATTACTGACGAGCACTTCGGGTGGACGTACAAAGTAGGCAACACCCACCCCCTGCACTTCGATGCCATGTACTCAAAGGGCCAGAGCGGCGCCATGAGTGGTGACCCCATTGTCTATGGTGGCCTGGTGTTTGCCTGGCTGCTGGGTCTGGCCAGCCGTGACACCTCTGAAAACGCCCTCTATGACCTCGGCTATACCGAGGGTTACCACACGCAGCCCGCAAAATCTGGCGACACTGTTTATGTGATCTCAAGAGTGCTAGCCAAAGAGCCAGTCGACAGCTCACTGGGTGCCGGTGCTATTCAGTTTCAGGTCATTGGTTTGAAAAACATGAAACCACAAGATGCCATTGAGCAGAATGGTGCAGACCTGTTTATTAAAGAAAACAACAAAAAGAAACTGGGCAAAGAGAAAATCGCCACCAAAATATTTGAAATCGAACGTCGCCTGCTGATTCGGTCGCGGGCGTGAAAGTAGCCCTTGCCCAGATCAGGGTCACCGCCGACCCTGATCAGAATATGAGCAAGGTCACGAAGGCCTTTGCAGACTCAGCCAAAAGCGATCTGTTGATTTTACCTGAACTGTTTCTCTCAGGCTTTAGATACAAAGAGATAGAACGCTTTTCTCAATTGAGCAAAAACTATCTTGCCGAAATTCAACAGCTTTGTAAAAAGCACCGCCGTGGGTTCTGCGGCAGTTTTCTATGGAAGAAGAGCTCGGGCTATACCAATCGGCTTTATTTTCTTAACAAGCAGGGCAAAGTTGATGCCTATTATGATAAAAGCCATTTGATTCCGGCATTTAAAGAAGATAAATACCTGGTAGCTGGCAAGAAGTCTGCTACCACCAGGCTTGGGTCTGCTAATATCGGGCTGTCAATCTGCTATGATCTGCGCTTTCCTGAATTGTTTCGCAGCTATGCCCGCAAAGAAGTCGAAGCGATTATCTGTGTGGCCCAGTGGCCCACCAGCAGGCAAAATCACCTGCTGACTCTGGCCGCAAGTCGAGCCATTGAAAACCAGTGCTATATGATTCTGGTAAACACTGTGGGCCTCTGTCGCACCACCGATATGGCAGGCCATTCGCGGGTTATCGACCCATGGGGAAACATCGTGCTCGATATGAAAAGGTCACAGGGCCTTAAAGCAGCCCAGCTTGACTTGAAGGCGGTAAAAAAGTATCGCCAGCAGTTTCCTGCTTTGTATCAATACTCTCGGCAATGAACTTCGCCCCTCTAAAAGAGGTAATCGATAAATATAAAAACGACTCGCCAATTCTGCTTTGCCAGAATGCGGCAGATATGCAGCGCTGGCGTATCAAGCTGCATCAAACCTTCAATGATCTGGTCTTGTTAGGGGCCAGCTTTTATACAATTCGTCAATGGGCCTTACAGACTCTGGCCAATGCCAGTGGTGGTAGCCACCAGAAAATAGCAAGCCCCCTGCAGACTAAAATTCTTATGCAGCGCGCCCTTGAAAAAAAGCCTACGGTGAAACCGACCAATGGCTTTCGTGATGAACTCATCGCTACCTGGCAGTCGCAGAAATATCAAGAGCAAAGCAGTGAGCTGCCTCAACCCATGCATGAAATCATTTCAGATTTCGAAGAAATGCTGGCAAAGTATAGCCTTAACCATATCGCCCCATTGTTGGCTGAGATTGAGACTCATTCAGACAGGTCTCGTCCGGTTATATGGCTTTTTCCCAGTGTATTATCATTAAGTGAAAAAAGACTTCTGGGCATTCTTGACTCTCATTTTTCACCTCAGTATTCGATCGTAATGCCAGCTGAAGCCAAAACAGGCTGGCTGCAGAAACACCTGCCAGACAGTATGCTGCAGAGGTGTGACTTTCTGACCCTGGCAATTGAAGTAAATACCAGTCAGGCACCATTTTTCTTTTCTGAAAGGCTGAACTTTATACGGGCAACCAACCTTTTTTCAGAGGCCAGCCTGGTCGCGAGAACCTGCCGCTGGCTGGTTGATCAGCAGGTCAAACCGAACGATATCGCCATACTCTTTTCTGAACGTAGACAGACCGCATTTCTGCAGGCAGCCTGTGCCCGGGCCAATCTTCGCGTAGATATTCAAGAGAGTAGACCCGGCTCTGGTATTGGGTTGGCGGCTCTGGCCCACAGCCTGTTGCAGCTTACGGCCAGCCCGGGCATGGCAAAAAACCGTGCAACCCTTATAGAGCTGATCATGAACCCGGCCTTCAACATGAAAGCTGTTTTCAAAAGACGAAGATTGAATCAGGCTTTCAGAACGGCTCTGCGCAGAAAAATTGAAAAAAGCATTGCACCAACTTTTTTTCTGAAGAGCACGGTTAGTGACGAAGACCTGCAGCTGGTACTGACCTACTTAATAAATCTGGGCGACAGTATCGCCGCAAAAGCCCCACCATCACAGATGGCTGAAAGCTGGTGGTTGCAATTAAAACAGGCAGCCCTTACCCCTGAATTTCTTGGCCAGCCCAATTACCAGGGCTCAATAGATGCCGTAGGCAGGCTGGTCAGCTCATTAACAGACCTTGATGCAATCTTTGAGAATAGTATCAATAAACGCGAATTTTTCTCAATACTGCAGACCGAGCTGGGGGCAATCAGATTTTCACAGAATGGTGCAGCATCTGATCAGCTATATGAGGCAGTGCTTGAAGATCAGGGCTCACAAGATTCAACAGGTATTATTCTGCGCCACAGCAGTGAAGGCCTGCACGCTCCGGCCTCATACCTTTTTATTCTGGGGGCCGATGTAAATAACCTGCTTCGCAGAAACAGTTATGCCATTGCTGAACCCGCTTTTGAACCAGGCTATGAAGAGCAGCGACAGCGTATTCGACAGACCATTGCCACCGCCGAAAACTTTTCGGTTTTGAGCTATGCTGTAGATGAAAGCCCCTCACCCAGTGAAATTATTTTTGAATTAGCAGGGGTAGGGCCATCTGAAAAAGAAGACTTCATTCAGAGCCTGCCGGTATATTCACATAACCCGGGTGAGGTACCCATGGTGAACGGTCAGCCATTTGACACCGCCGGCCATGTGAGTGAGCTTCTCTTTTCTGAAAAGAATGAAGATGCAGTCAGCGATTACTCCCAGGGCGCCAGCCTGAAAGATGAGCTGCAGCATCATTACCGGGTAAATCAAAAACGGTTGCAACAGTTTGCTGCTTACAACGAGTTCACCGCAGAAAATCAACAGATTGCCACTCGAGAATTCAGCGCCACCAGCCTGCAAGAGCTGGCCGCCTGCCCCCAGCGTTTCTGGTTTAAACGTATACTCAAACTTGATAGCAGAGAAGAAACCACTGTAGCCGAAAAAATATCAAGGCGTGAAGAAGGGTCTCACTTTCACCGCGCTGCCCGTGTCTTCATCGAGCGCCTGCGCTCAGAGAAGCCAGGCGAAACTTACCGCAGCATTTTCAACAGTATGAGCGATGATTACCTGGTCGAAATGCTGCGCGACATTTTTCACAGCGAGCATATTATTAACGACCGCATGGCCAGCCCACTGATTGCTGACGCTCAGGTAAGGCAGTTTGAAGAAAGATTTACATCATACTTCAGGCAGTTTGCCCTGACTGCCGCCGAAGGCCTTCATACGCTGGCGCATTTCGTACCCCTTGCGGTTGAACATAAATTTACCCAGGTCAAACTGGCCGGCCTTGTGTTTGAAGGTTCAATTGACCGGGTCGATTATGACCCCTTGAATAAGAGGTTACTGGTAGCTGATTATAAGATCGGCGGCTACCCCAAATCGGCCCGCCGTCACTATGAAGAGGGCCTGCAAACACTGATGCGGGTACAGTTAGCTGTCTATATGGTTGCCGCCATGGCAGAGCAACTGGTGATGCCTGAAAAAGTTTCGGCGGTATCTGGTACCTACCTCTATATCAGCCGTGCGGCTAATGGCAGTGAACTGCTGCCGCCGATAGACACAAAGTTCAAATGGCACCGGCTTGAGCCCTCAGAAAAGATCGTTTCTCTTAATCGCAGTGGCCTTATCTATGAAACAGACCTGATAAAAGATTTATCTGAACGCATTCAGGTACTGAGCAAACATCTCAAAGACGGAGACCTCTTCGCCCTGCCTCACAAGCTGGGTAATGACCCTGGTAAGGCCTGGTCTGAACCATGCAAGTTCTGTGAGTATAAACGTATTTGCGACGGCCACCCCTTTGAGCCAGCATGGCAGCGTTTTAAGAACTCACCAACCACCAGAGAAATGTATGACCTTTTCTACGCTGCTGATGAAGATAAAGAGTAGGCTATGTTCTTGACAACCCTGTAGCGGTGCACAACCATCAAACATGAGCACTGCCATCTCGCACCCACCCGTTCCCAGCCCTTTTTCATTACCCTTTCTGGGCCATTTCTTTGAATTTCAGGGCGACACTCTCGGCTTTCTCGAAAAAGCCGCACGCAATTTTGGTGACATTGTCAGACTGCAGATTATGCAGAATGAGATCTTTCTGGTGTCTAACCCAGATTATATCAAAAAAATACTCATCGATGATAATGATAGCTTCAGTAAAGACAAGGGCCTGAAACTTCTTAAAACCACCTTTCTTGGTGATGGTCTGCTGACCACTGAGGGTTCGGTACACCGCCAGCAACGCAAAGACTCTGCTGGCGCCTTTAACAAAAAACGAATTCACAGTTATGCAGAACCCATGATCAAACTGACCCACAGGCACATTGAACAATGGCAACACAACGAAGTGCGCGACCTTGATCAAGAGATGATGCAGCTAACAGCCAAGATTGCGGCCAAAACCCTGTTCAATACAGATCTTGAAGATGAGGTCGAAGAAATCGGTACTGCTCTCTCTGATGTACTTGAACTGGTCAAGTTTCTGGTTTCACCCCTGGTTGAAACCGTTATGAGCCTGCCACTGCCGGTGACCAACCGGGTCAAAAATGGCATGCAGCGCCTAGACCAGACTGTTTATCATTTTATTGATGAACACCTGCAGAGCGGTAAAGACCAGGGTGACTTTTTATCAATGCTCATCAAGACCCGGCAAGAAAACAGCATCGACTTCACCAAGCCCGAACACAAAAAACGCCTGCGCGATGAAGCCCTGACTATTTTTCTGGCTGGCCATGAAACCACCTCAAACGCTCTTATGTGGTCATGGTACCTGCTTTCACAGAACAGAGACAAAGAAGAGAAGATGTTGTCTGAACTGAATTCTGTACTTGGCGGTCGCCTGCCGACCCTTGAAGATGTCGAGAAGCTCTCTTATACCCGCCAGGTAATGGCAGAAGCCATGCGGCTTTTTCCGCCGGCCTGGGCAATTGGCCGCCATATTGAAACCGATTACGAACTGGGGGGATACATTCTGCCCAGAGGCAGCGAAATCTGGATGAGCCAGTATGTCGTTCATCGCGATCCCCGTTTTTATGATTACCCACTTGCATTTATGCCCGAACGCTTTGCCAGAGAAGAAGTTGAAAAGCGGCCCCGCTTTTCGTATTTTCCCTTCAGTGCTGGGCCGCGTAACTGCATTGGTGAACAATTCGCCTGGCTTGAAGGCGTATTGCTGCTGGCCATTATCGCACCCCGTTTTAAATTCAAACTGCTACCTGACCACAAGGTCGAACCAGAGCCCCTTGTTACCCTGCGGGCGAAGCATGGCCTGAAAATGAAAATCGAACACCGCTAATGCACAGACTCTTTGCCTACGGCACCCTGAACCAGCCAGCCATTCAGCGCCAGGTGATTGGCCGCCTGATTAAAGGCAAACCAGCCAGACTAGAAGGATACAGTATGTCATCACTTGGCCAGGGGCGCCATGTTTATCCGGTGATAGTTCGTGCTGAGGGCAGCACAATTGATGGCTACGTGTTGGTGATAAACGAAACTGAATTACGTCGAATCGATTACTACGAAGGCAGCGAATATAAGAGAATCAGAGTGACCCTGACAAACGGGCAAGAAACCTGGGTGTATGTGGCCCGCGAGGCTACCTGACCGGGGCAGTAATCGAAAAAAGATA
>CAZHLC010000200.1:0-7042 GCA_964532545.1 uncultured Leptospiraceae bacterium
TGATTTGTAATTGCCAATGGCCACAAAGTCAGCTTCGACCCCAACCTTATCTAGAAGGCCCTTGAGATAGAACAGCTCTGATTTTAGACCAGTAAGCTCGAGAGTGCCGGCCCGCGGCATACTGATCAGCTTGGCGCAGCTGGCGATATAATACTCTTTGTTGCCACCTGATTCAAGATGGGCATAGACTGGTTTGCCGGTTTCATTTTGAAAATAGAGCAGGGCCCGGCGCAGTTCTTCGGCCTGGCCCCAGCCACCGTTAAATCGCCGGCCGCGCAGAATAATACCCTGAATCTGCGAGTCGGTCTTGGCAATTTCAATCGCTTTGAGTATTTCAAAGAAGGTGAGGTTCTCGGGTACAAAAATATTGCCGGTGCGTTTTTTCTCTTCGAACTCTTCTTCGAGATTAACAACAAGAAAGCTGCGAATGGCCTCGCCCCTGGTTTTAAAACGTTCTTGCCCAAACAGAATGCCGCCGTTAAAAAAGGTGCCACGCTCTCTGGGAACATTGGCCTGAAAAGATATCTGGCTGATATTCTGGGCAAACTTCATACCAAAAAAGACATTAGCAAAGCTTGCTGAACCCCAGCCACCATAGAGGGTAATGCCTGACAGGGGTACCATCTCAACGTAATAACGGGGAACCAGATCTTTAGGCTGGTCTTTATTCTGCCAGGTTGTATCTACGGCGAAGGTAAAACGTTCTGCAAAAGAGACTGGCGGTCTGAATGCCATGCCGATATCCCACCTTGGTAGAAACTCTTCTTGATTCAGGGTGGGTTTGTTGAGGGCCCGGCCCACCACGCCAATAGATAGCAGGCGAAATGGGCGCAGCATGAGGCCAACATCCCACGTGGCGAAGCGGTCAAGGGCGCCCACATTTGAATCAAACCAGCTGAATGATGTACCCACGCTGAAAAACCTTGAGTTACCCAGGCTGGTGCCCACGGTGTATCGCTGGGCACTCAGGCTGGTGGGGGCAAAACGCCACTGGCCTGAAAGGGCAATGCCAAGCAGGTTAAGAAAAACCGTGTGATCTTGAATTTCATCGGGTTCGTTGTGGCCATAGAAGTAGCCAATCTGCAGTGGGTGAACCCCCAGGCCTGCAGGGTTAATATATAGTGCGGTGATATCATCTGAAGTGGCAACCGAATCGCTGGGCAGATTTGGTTCTTCGATCAGTCGATCTGTCTGCAGGGTATTAAGATCTGCAATTTCTTCAGCGGTCTGGCCCAGTAATGGGCCGCACAGGCCAGAAAAAAGTACAAGAATGGCCAGAAAGTTTCGCATTCACTAGGCTGCAGGCAGAGAGTAGACTGTCAAGCTGCTTCAGCAGTCACCGCATTGTGACTCAAGTTGGCTGATTGAATTCACCCGGCAGCAATCAAAAAACAGGGCATGCAGCCTTGCTCTGGCGCGCAGAGATTTTGACTTGAGGGTATCGTAAGATACCCCGGTAACAGCCAGCTCACGCAGGGGGTGGCCTGCCAGCTGGTGTTCAATCAGTTTTCTTTCGTCTTTATCAAGCTTATTAATCAGGGGAACCAGACACCCGGTGAAATCTTTATCGGGCTCGCTGGCTACCAGTTGCTCAGGGTTCTCAAGAGGCAGAGTGCGGCCAGTGCTGCGGTAATAGTCAATGATCTTGTTCATGGTTATGCGGTACAGCCAGGCCGGCAGGTTGTCGACCTGCCGGCTGCTGCTGTGCACTGATTCAAATACGTCTTGCAGAATGTCTTTGGCATCTTCGAGATTACCAACCCGTTTTTGAATGTAGCGCTGTAGACGCTCTGAAAATTCAGCCCAGATTTCTGCAGTTTCTATCATGGTTTGATGGCCTCAATGGTTGCCGAAAAAACTCTATCTACAAAGTGATCATGATCAGACCAATCTGCCAGAATTTCTGCACTGTTCTGCCGGGGCCTGATCTTAATTTGCTCAAAGCCTGCGCTTGTCAGCAGCTGTTCGATTTCAAAAACCGAGCTGGCCCCGCCAATACAGCTGCTGATTGAGGCGATGTTTTTCTTCAACTTTTCTTCAGGGCTGCCTACAATATCAGAAATCGCCAATCTGCCGCCGGGTTTCAACACCCGAAAGGCTTCGTTGAAGACTTTTGCTTTCTCTGGTGATAGATTGATCACACAGTTTGAGATGATCACATTGATACTCTCATCGGCCAGGGGCAGGGCTTCAATTTCGCCCAGGCGAAATTCGACATTGACGACCTTGAGCTTTTCAGCATTGATTCGCGCTCTGCTGATCATCTCAGGGGTCATATCTATGCCCAAAACCAGACCGTCGGGGCCGGTTGCTTCGGCTGCGAGAAACACATCGAAGCCGGCCCCGCTGCCCAGGTCGACAACAGTCTCACCTGGTTTGATTTCGGCAATGGCCTGGGGGTTACCACAGCCCAGGCCAAGGTTGGCCTCTGCTGCGGCCGATTGAATTTGCTGGGCAGAGTAACCCAGCTTCAGGGCTGCCTCTTCAGGCAGGCTGGCCGTGGCAGCGCAGCAACCACCGCCAGAAGCACAGCCTGATTGCTGCTCTCTGGCTATGGCAGCGTAGCTATCTCGCACACCTGCTCTGATTTTCTCTGCACCCGTGGTGCTCTCTTCTTTATCGCTGCAGCATTGGGGGCTGCAGCAGCTGTTGGGTTCTGTATTCATGCTTTCCTCCGTTACTTGAGTCAACGGATAAGGCGTGAAAAAGGTGCAATTTATTTGAGGTCAGTGAATTTTTTTTATGTCAAAGACCAGGGCCATCTCATCCCAGTCGGCCTCTTGCAGCTTCACGGTCAGGCGGGCACCCAGCGATATCTGCTTTGAAAACCTTGGTACCACAACCTGAAATGAGCTGATAATGTTGAGGGCCCCGTCACGCGAGAACAGGTGCCCCGGTATAAAACCCTCAACCGGTGGGTCGCTGATTTTTACAAAGAGGCCATAGTTGTTGAAACCTGTGAGAATACCTTCATATTCGTTGCCCACCTTGTCTTGCATGAATCTGATCATCAGCAGACTGTGCATATTCCGTTCGGCTTCAAGGGCAATACGTTCTCTCTTAGAGATTTGCTGACCAACGGCTTTTACTTCACCGATAGTGTAGGGGGTTTTCTCTTTATCTAGTTGCGATTTTATAACCCGGTGCAACACAAGGTCTGCGTATCGTCTGATCGGCGAGGTGAAATGGGCATAATCAGCCAGAGCCAGCCCCCAGTGCCCGGTTAACTCGGGCCCATAGAAGGCCTGAGAAAAAGACCTGAGCAGCAGGTAATTAAAGACCTGCTCAGAAGATGTGCCAGCCACTCTTGCCAGGGCTCTTTTGATCTCTTCATGACTCAGGTCTTTCACCCGGGTTTTGCCCACAAAAAGCTTCAGAAAGGCGTTGATCTTCAGCAGATTCTCTTCAGGAATAGGCTCGTGCACCCGGTGCATAGCCGGCAATTTATGTTTTTTTACAAAGCGGGCCGCACAGATATTGGCACTGATCATACATTCTTCAATAAGACGGTGCGAACGCAGGCGCTGGCGCAGACCAATAGAGGTAATGTTATTATCACGGTCGTAGCTGAGGGCAACTTCATCGAGGTTCAGGTCAATGCGCCCCTTCTTAATGCGGCAATCAATGAGCCGCTCGGCCAACAGCCAGGTTTCATAGATCTTACCGTTCTGTTTCTCAAGTTCTTTTTCGGCCATCTGGTAGGTAAAGCGGTCATTGATATATATCAGCGAGGGGTAGAACTTATAGTTCTTGATTGAAAGGTGTTTATCGAAATGAATTTCACAGGTCATGGCCAGACGCCGGCTTTTGGGTTTCAATGAGCAGAACTCATTCGAGATAATCTCAGGCAGCATGGGTAGTACCGCCGCCGTAAGATAATATGAATTTCCTCTGCTGAGAGCCTCAACATCAAGTTCAGAACCCGGTGTTACGTAGTGCGATACATCTGCAATGTGTACATACAGAACGGTATAATCACCATCTTTTTCGACCGAAATGGCATCATCAAAGTCTTTGGCATCGGCCCCATCAATAGTATAGGTGTACATGTTCACCAGGTTGACCCGGCCTTTCTGTTTCTCACCCTGGCTGGTGAGGGCTTTTAATTTTGATTTACCAGGTATGATTTTCTTTGGGTAATCAACGGGCAGATTGTATTTTAAGGCGACTCTTTTAAGGTCTGATTTAACATCGCCAATTTTTGAGACCTCAAGCAGTTCAAAGACGTGACCTTTCTGGTAGAGGTGTTTCGCCTGACTGTGACGGTCGAGCAGAATGCGGGCCACTTCACCGGTATCTTTTACCATAACGTAAGATGATTTGCCAAGTTTCTTGCGGGTGCGTAACACGCCGAAGGGCTTTTCGGGTAAATCGACCAGCTGTATATTATACCCCTGGGGCGCTTCGCCAATAAGCTTTGCCATATAGGTTTCTGAGAACTTTTCAAGTACTGTGGCTACCCGCCCCCACGGGCCCCGTTCACGCAGACCAAGAATCTCTATTTCAACCCAGTCACGGTGACGGGCCCCGGCCCGGTACTTGGCCGGAACCATAATGTCAGAGGGGTAGTTGCCTGATGAAAAGGCTGTGCCCTGTTTGTTTACAGACAGGCTGCCTTCAACGGTGAAGGGTTCTTTAATTTTATATTGCTGCTTCTTTTTAGGATAAATTAAGCCAAAGGCAATCAATATCTCAAGGGCAAACAGCACCTCTTCATGTTGGTTATTGTTTTTTTTCTTTTTTTTCTTTTTCGGTCTGCCCTGCCAGTTAAGAATTTCTTCAATTTTCAGTAGTTCGCCCTGGTGTTCTTTCAACCAGAACAGAAATTTTTCAGTTTTCATATTTTCTCTTTTTTTCTATATTCAAGATCATAAACGTAATTGGGTGATAGCTCAAACAGAGCCTCAGTGGGCTCTAGTTCAAGGCCCTTGATGATTCTGTAGATCTCTGCTGCTGATTTAGCTGGGGGCTGTTCGTAGACACGTTCAGCCTGTGCGCTCAGCGCATTATCACCCGGGTAGTTATTCTCAAAAATTGTTATTTTTTTCGCTTCGTTTGCCAGCTTTTCGACCCACGCTG
Source organism: uncultured Leptospiraceae bacterium (assembly GCA_964532545.1). Lineage (GTDB taxonomy): Bacteria > Spirochaetota > Leptospiria > Turneriellales > CAZHLC01 > CAZHLC01. The sequence continues at coordinate 5,080 of CAZHLC010000200.1, forward strand.
CTGGCGTTGCTGCCTCATTGTGAGCATAGTATAGATTGCGGTTTGCCTTTAATAAAAACACCTGTTCATCTTCATCAAAGAAACTCTGCCAGAACTCTACTGATGAAAAAGTAGATACCCGTGATTTCTGCAGCCAGGCTCTTGCCTTTACGTAGCTGAAGGCGATGCGCAGAGCCGTGAACGAACCCGGCCCAGCCCCCAGAAGAATCTGCTCGGCATGATTCATGCTGGCCTGCGCTAGTGCCTTGTTAACCGCAATTGATAACCAGGCGTCATTATTTTTGGCGACCAGCTCAACATTGTGGTACTTACATTCGCCATCTGAAACCACTGCGATAAAAAACCAAGAGGCAGCCGGCTCTATTATCAGAGTATTCTCAGAATTCAAAGGTGATTTCCCGTTCAATTTTTTCAAGGTCGATTTCGTGGTCGTTAAACAGCGGGTTAATATGCAGGTTATACAGATTGGCACCGAAGTGGCCCCAGTCTGTATTGGCCTTCTCTGGCCATTCAACAAAGGCTATAAAGCGTTCAAAACGGCTGAGCTCAAAGAAGTTGAGATCGATAATGCTATCATGGCTTCGAACCCGGTAAAGGTCAAGGTGAAAAACCTCTACGATTGTGTTTTGCAGGCGCCCCCGGTATTGGTTTAACAGATTAAAGGTGGGCGAGCTCATATGGGCCTTGACCCCGAGGTATTTGCCCATGTGTTGAATAAGAGTGGTTTTACCAGCGCCTAGATTTCCGTGCAGTAGAACAATGGCATCGGGTTGCAAATGTGAGACTATATCAATGGCAACCTGATTTGTCTGCTCAAGCGATGACACCTTGTATTTTTTATTCTGCATGGGGGGCAATGGTCTCGCGGTACAATGTTTTCGTCTTTTGCTCTGCCGTGTCTATCTGCAGAATACCTTCCCAGTAGATTGAGGGGGCCCGTTCAAGCACGCCACCGGCATTGGCAATAAGTGAGCGGCCCTGCAGCCGGGGTGGGGGCCCACCTTCTGGGTTGTGGGTGCCCACGGACCCGATTGAGCAGCATTTTAGAATCATACTTCGGCTGTCGCGCGCCCCTTTAACAAAGATGTCTTTGTCTCGCTGTTCGCGCGCAGTGTCTTCGTCGTGGGGGCGCCATGGTGATGAGGTGGGTACCGCAATATAATCACAGTTCTCATAGGCAGTGAAGGCATCTTTAAGAAAAACATCGGCACAGATAAGAATTCCCCATTTTTTCTGGGTGGCGGGGTTTTCAACAACGAGGGGTTTCTGCCCTTCAGTAACACTGCCGTGCTCATGACCAAAGAGACGCCGTTTGTAATACAGGCCCAGAAGCTGCCCCTCGAAAAAAACAGGTGTGGCATTGAGCAACTTGCCATCTTTTAGAAAAAGCAGGCTGCCCCCGATCAACAGGGTCTCACGGGCCTGATCGGCCATTGACAATCTTTTCAGCCACTCAAAGGCAAAGGCCGAATAATCAACAAATTCGCTCATTTCTTTCAGGCTGCGATGAAAGGCAAAATATTCAGGAAACACAAAGGTGCTGCTCTCACGCAACAGCGAAAGAAGAAAGTGGTATTCTTCGTCGGCCTCGCGCGGCAGGGGCCGCATGATGTTTTTCTGATATAGAGAGATGTACGGTTTTTTCACCTTAAACTTACAGGGCCATTTTGCCCGGGTTCATAATACCATCGGGGTCGCACTCTTTTTTAATGGCATTCCAGATTGGCCAGAGATTGCCCATTTGTTTTTTCAGAGCGGCTGATTTGAAATAACCGATAGAGTGATGATGGCTGATGGCTGCGTTCATCTCGAGACAGACGTTCAGCATTTTATCCCACACTTTGAAATATTTTTTCTGTGATTCTTCAAATGTATCAGCAAAACCCACGATCGTAAAATAAATATTATTGCCGTTCATGTATGAATGAGAGAAATGAGCCATAATAAACACGTCATTCTGTAT
>CAZHLC010000201.1:0-7014 GCA_964532545.1 uncultured Leptospiraceae bacterium
AAAAGAATACGGCCATCTTGGGGCAGGCGTCGTTCTGAAATATCAAGGCCCGCCAGAATTTTGATGCGCGAAACCAGGGCCGGGTGCTCTTCTCTGAGAATGTTAAACGACTTGATGGCAACCAGCACACCGTCAATGCGATAGCGCACCAGTACGTTATCGATGTGGGGTTCAATATGAATGTCTGAGGCCCGCTTTTGTAAGGCGCCCAGAATAATCTGCTGTACCAGCGAAACAATGCGACCCTCAGCACCCGATGAACCCTCGGCTTCTAGTGAATCAGACAGGTGGCTGCCGCTCAGTAACAGTTGAATACGGTTTTCAGTGGCATAGTGCAGCTGCAGGGGCATCTCGGTAAGAAACTGAATTTCTTCGATGAGGCCTTCATCAAATACGTTGCTGATGGCTACGTGTAGAGTACCATCTGTCATTCGAAGGGGGGCTACAATTTTCTCGCGGCAGAAATCTTTGGGTAGTACAGAGAAGAGCTCTTCGTCGGCCAGATCGTCGTCGTGCAGAATTTCTACGCTGTGGCCAGTGAGCTGGTTTAATACAGACTTGATGTCTTTATTTTTCAGCCACTTTTCAGAGACCAGAATATCAAGAAGATTGAGATTAGTTTCTTGCTGTATGCTGAGCGCTTCGCTCATTTTGTTTTTACTGATAATGCGCTTTTGCAGCAGTATTCGTTCGAGCTCTTCTGTCACCATTTTGTTTTTTCTCTAGATATCGATGTTACAAGTCTTTTTTACTTTTTTCAGGAATCTCAATGCCCAGTAATGTGAGGTCGTCGAGAACCGTCCATTCTTCGTTGAATGAAAAGATCGTTTTCATCAGCTGGGTTATGGCATCGCCCATGGGTAGCTGGTTGTTTTTGCGAAAAAAATCAAATAATCGTTCAAAGCCAAAGTTTTCTTGTTCTTGATTGATGGCCTCAGTAAAGCCATCTGTATAAAAGATGAGTTTATCATGGGGTGAGAGGTCAATTTTTGTTTCAGGGTAGGCCATGCCGCCAGTGACCCCAAGAATGGGGCCCTGATTATGCAGAGAGCGCCATTTTGAATTCTGGCTACTGTAGTATATTAGAGGCACGTGGCCCCCCGAAGCATAGGTAAAGTGCATCTCTTCAGAGTCAATCTCGCCATAGGCTGCGGTGAAATAGTCGCCCGGTGAAAGATGGGTACTCATAATTTCATTTACTTTAAGCATGGTTGCGGCTGGTGAATTTTCGGCACTGACAGAGGCTGAGAAGGCCAGCTTAACCATCATGGCGATCATGGCTGCCGGCAGCCCGTGGCCCGAAACATCAACAATGAGTATGCCAATACGATGTTTGTTTATGGGAAAAAAATCAAAGAAGTCACCACCCAGATCTTCGATGGGCATATACACAGAGCTAACCTCAAAATTCTGAATGGCTTTTTTATCATGAGGTAAGAGATTAAACTGTACCTCGCGGGCCAGCCTCATGTTTTTCTGATACTGGCGGTTGCGGCTCTCAAGGCTGTTGACCGCCTTCTCAAGGCGTTCGGTGCGCTCGCTGACCATACTCTCAAGCCTGGTTTTCATAAAGTCAAGCTCTACATAGGTTCTGGTGATTTGCCGCCCAAGAAACAGCGATATGCCAGCCACCAGGGCCAGATTGCCATAGGGGGCCAGAAGAATATCAGAAAAGTACCCCTGGGCGGCAAAAACATCATAGGCTACGCTGATAAAGAAGGCCAGCAGTGAGTAGAGTATAAACCAGGCTCGACTGTTTTTCTGACGAATCTCAAGAATGGTTAAATAAGCGACCACCGCCATACCGGCTAAAATCACCAGATGATTGATGCGCATGAGAAAAACCCAGAGTGAATAGTTGTCAGAGAAGATGGTTATAGCCCCCAGCAGCAGCTGGGTGCAGATGAGAAACGTTACCAACCAGCGAGCTTTTTTCAGTTTTTGATAATAAAACCATTGCAAGAATAAAATAAAGACTGAGGGAATTAAATATAGAAGCAGGTATTCAAACTTCTTAAAAAGCAAATTGGTTTCAGGTGAAACCCAGAGATACTTCAGGGGTGAGCGCAATTCAATGTAGAGAAATATGCCAATGGCATACATACCAAACCACAGTTTATCAAGCCCCTGACGCAGCCCAAGATAGAGAAAGACATGGTAGATACCTACCGTGGCGATCACAAAACCAATCAGCAGGGCTGGCAAATGGCGTCTGAAAAAGTTTTCAAAGAAGGGCTGGCTGCTTTGAATATAGCGTTCTCGGTTCTTCCATAGGCCGCCGCGCTTCTCTTGTAAAGAGATGGCAACCCGAATGGCCAGGGCATTCGAGCCTGTCTTCAGCTGGCTGGCTGGTATTTCGTAAATGCGCGGTACATCATCAGCAGCCTGTTCAATACCGCTGGTAGAAAACCTGCCGGTTTGACCCAGCAGACTACCATTGAGATAAGTTTGATCAGCCAGAGATATTCTCTCGAGGTGCAGTAGTAGATTTGTGGGGGGAACGGTTTCAAGGTTAAAGTTAACTTGATACCAGATGATATCAGATTTTGTGGCGATATTTTCGCTGGTGTAATGGCCTTCATGTATGGCGACCACGCCCCCTGGCAGAGCCTGGTCTTTAAGCTTAATATCATCAAAGGGGTAATAAACCCAGGCAAGTTTATTAAGATCAATTTTTAAAGATTTATTATCGTTTTTAACTATTGATGACCAGTTGGCAGCAATAAGAATAAGAATGAAAACTATAGCACCGGTAAAGATAACAGTGGGCCAGAAACGCAGTTTCTGCATCTAATCAGCCTGCATCTTTTTGACGAGAGGGTCTTTGCTTCAGCTGCTTCAGCTCTTGCTGCTTCTTGCTCGCTGTAGGTACATTGAGAGTCAATTCAGCAATGCTGTTACCTTTAATCTGCTTCGCACGTTTTTTAATATCGGTTGAGGCTTCGGCCACCAGCTGAAAATTACAGTGGGCACTGGCCGGCAGATGAATCAGTGCTGTTGAAACAGCCAACAGCGGAAACTTCTGCTGCACCTGATCACGACTGGTTGATACATAGCAGTTATTGTTGATTTCTTCGCTGGTATAAAGCGTTCTTACGTATTCTTCAAAGTGTTTATATGACTTTTTTACAGCCTGCTTTATTTTGCTTTTATTACCCACTAGAAAAAAGTCATCACCCCCAAGATGCCCGACAAAGAGTTCGCTTTTTTCATAGGCCTTGCGTACATCTATCAGAATCGATGCCAGCCCCTTGATAACTTCATCGCCAGCCTTGACCCCCTTGCTGTCATTAAAGGGTTTAAAGTTATCAAGGTCAAGATAGGCGACGCTGAAGGGCATGTCTTTCTCAGCCCGCTGGTCAAATTCACGCTCAATGAGCCCGATGCCCGGCAGCCCTGTAAGAGCGTTCAAGTGTATTTTCTGGTGAGTATTAAACAACAGATGTTCGACCTTGCGGCGAAAGTGGGCCGGCAGAATGGGTTTCATGAGATAGTCTTCAATGCCACTGCGAAAAGCCTTCTCAAGAATGTCGCTGCTGTCGGCCCCTGAGAGCATCACCATGGGTACCAGATGTGAGTCTTGTTCTTGTTTGAGTTCGCTGATCAGCTTAAAACCATTCCATTTTGTGTGATTAAGATTCAAATCAATAAGCACCAGATCTGGTTTTTCTTTAATAACCGCTTTGAGAAAGGGCAGGGGCTGGGTGAAAAATTCAACATCGGCCATATCGGCCAACAGCTCTTTCACGTGCTGACAGAATTCAGCATCGTCATCAACCAGAAAAATACGTCGTTCTGACACATGCCATAGATGGCAGAAACTTTTGGCAGGGCAAGTATTTTTGCTCTCAGCCAGGCAGCAGGCGGTTAATCAGCTTTTCTTCGTTTGCTCTGATCGCAGCCAGAAACTGTTCAAAAACCTCGGGTTTAATCGAGGTTGAGGCCTCATAGCCCTCATCTATCATACTGATTAAAGATTTGGCTTTGAAAAACTTTGCCATAAACCGTAGAGGAACAATAACCACTTTAAATGTGGGCCTGCGTGAGTACTTAAAATATGTCTCAAAAACGTAGATAAGCAGATTAAGCTGTTCTATTCTCTCAAGGCGGTTAGCGCAGTCGGCAAAGGCTTCTTCGTAATCAGCCATGACATAAGCTTCGCTGTCTTTCTCAGGCAGGCTGGCTGCCATTTTTAAATCAAGCCAGTAGCTGAAATCATTAAGCAACATCAGCTTATCAAAATTGGCCCTGGTAGTTGGTTTAAAGCGGTCTCTTACCTTGACCCAGACATCACGGGCCAGCTTATCACGTTTGGCGTCGCGAAATTCCATACTGTAGACTTTTTCGAAAAAGAAGGTTACAGCTTTTTTACTGTCTTCACGCTCTAAGTAATTCTGATAATCAGAGCGAAAGCGGTTAACCTGCAAATCAACCGCCGCGGCCAGCCGCTCTTTTGAGACGGCAGGTTCGAGTTCTTTGATTTTTTGTTCGAGTTCTGCAAAGCGCTCGGCGCTCATGCACCCAGGGCTTTTTTCACAAGGTTGCTGGCCAGCTTACCATCAAAGGCGCCACCATGCTTCTGGTTTAATTCTCCCATGACCTTGCCCATCATCTTAATCGATTTTTCAGGCAGCCCGGCGACAATCTCACCGATAATTTTTTCAAGATCTGCCTCTGACAGCTGGGCGGGCATATACGATTCAAGAATTTCTTTTTCACGCACCAGATCGGCAGTGTCACCGCCTGCCTTTTCACGGGCGGCAATTGATTCATTAATGCCTTTAAGAAATTTTTTCACACCAGCGAGCAGATCTTTTTCATTAACCTCGCGATTACCGTCATTTTTGGCAACCATTTCTACTTCGCCAATAAGAGTACTGAGAAGGTTAACCTTAAGGGTGTCTTTTGCCTTGCGGGCTTCGAGATATTCTTTGCGAACCTGTTGCATAGGGCGAAAGTCTGTAAATCTCTAACAGAATGTAAACGCAAAATCAGTCAAAAAACAGCTATATAAAATACGAAATCGTCGATATATAATCATGGCAGCTTCACGGGTAAAATGCCCACCAGTGCTATCGACGTTTAACTGCGAAGAGCTGGAAGCAGATGTGGCCCAGGCCCAGAAAGAAGGCAATGCCTCAATTATTATCGATCTCTCACAGACACGTTTTATTGACACCTCTGGTATCAGCGCCTTGATGCGTCTGTCAAAAGCACCACATTTCAAGCTTGCTGCAGCGCAGGGCAGGGTGGCCCAGATGCTCAGCAAGGCCGGCATTTAAAAAAGCCCGAACGACTTAAAAGTCTAAATATCCCAGAAAAAATTTAAGAGAAGAAGAGGGAAGTAGACCCTCTAAGCAGACTGTTTTGCAACAATCTGCTAGGCTTGAAGGTCTACTTTCTCTTGTTTGTTTGCCTCTGTCATGGCGGGTGTGCCTGGCTCATCTGCAGCCAAAGCTAAGTTTTCAATTTCATTGGCGAGAAGTGCTGCACTGGCGTCTAGCCCAGAAGGGCCCACGGGTGCTTTCGCCGTTCGGCGTAAAGTGTCAGCCGCTCGCAAAGCGTTATCTTTATCAGAAAGGTCAGCCTTGATTTTTACATGAACCCTGCCTTCTATAGCATAGGGTTTATTATCAGGGCCGACCTGGTGTTCGTATTCGGGTTTGCCGATAACAGTGCCTTGCGATGCACGCACGTGGGCACCCTCATGAGTTCTCACCTCTTGATCACGTTGCTCAAGCTTATCTGTCTGTGCAGATTCAGCCTGATGCTGCATTTGGCCGTCTTTGTTTACTACCAGAACAGTGTTCGGTATTAAACGCCCAACCACAAAAGAGATTTTATCCATTGAAGAAATCATGATATTTTCCTCCATTTTGTATGTCGACATTAGAATGCAGCAAACTTGAGATCTGATTATGATTTTTCAGGGATATACAGGTACTTTGGCAGATTTTTGGGTTTAATTTGCTTCTTTACCAATCAGGCTGAATCGTGCAGGTGGGGCCCATGAGCGCAACAAACGAGCAACTGGGGGCCTTTTCTGTGAGCCTCAACGTAAAAGATTTACAGGCATCTAAAAAGTTTTATGAAACCCTGGGCTTTGAAGTATTTCATGGGGTTGAGGCTGAAAACTGGCTGATTATGAAAAGCGGGCCCCACGTCATTGGCCTCTTTCAGGGAATGTTTGAAAAAAATATCATGACCTTCAACCCCGGCTGGGGCCAGGGCGGTGAAGAGGTGAACCCCTTTACCGATGTACGTGAGATTCAAAAAAAGCTCAAGGGTGCCGGCATCAAATTTGAGAACGAGTGTGATGAAAACTCAGAAGGGCCAGCTAACTTTATAGTGCAAGACCCCGATGGTAACACCATCATGTTTGACCAGCATCGCTGAGTTAATAAAGCGTCACTCAGAGGGCGTGCCCGAAGAGTCAATGTATTCATGCGTGCAGGTATTTCAAACAAATCTACAAGAGATCAACCGGGTCGACATCTAACTCATACTGCACCGAAGCAAAGCGGGCGCGGCTGGCCCACCAAAGGCCACCAGAATCTTAGCATCTTTATCTTTGGCAATAAGATGCATACGAAACTTGTCTTGAATTTTATAGATGGGGGCTTCAAGGGGCCCGAAAATTTCTGTGGGCAGGGCCTGTTGGTCTTCGCTGAACAGAGTGCTATCTTGCTGCAGAAACGTAATCTGAGCAGCCAGTTTTTCTGCATAGCTATGCAACTCTTGTTCATTCTCAGAACGAAACGCGAAGCGCAACAGCCTGGTAAACGGCGGAAAGCTCATCTCTTGTCTGATGCGCAGCTCTTGTTTACAGAACGCTTCGTAGTCGCCATTGGCAGCATAGTGAACGGCATAGTGGCGGGGCTGCATGGTCTGCAACACAACCTCGCCCCGCTCGTGGCGCCCAGCACGGCCAGAGGCCTGCATTAACAGCTGAAAGACTCTCTCGGCTGCGCGAAAATCTGGTAAAGTAAGCCCAATGTCAGCATTAACGATGCC
>CAZHLC010000202.1:0-7004 GCA_964532545.1 uncultured Leptospiraceae bacterium
AAGAATCAACAGCCCAAAGATGGTGAGAGATAGCACGTCAAGCGGTGTCTTTAGACCCGTATTAGCTACGGTGTTTATGAGCATCTGTACAGAGATGGGTGTTACCAGAGCTAAAACGCTGATACCAATGCCATAAATGATGGCCAGAATATAGAAATCGCGTTCAGGGCTTAGAATCTGATAGAAGTACCGGAAGAACTCTGCTAAGCCCTTTTTGTGATCGTTCATGGTGAGTATTCTCCTCGTCGGCTATATAAAAATACAAATCTCACTCTTAACGACTATAAAAGATTCGCAATTTCAAGAAAAAAAATTCGTAATTTTTACTTCGGGCACAAAAAGGCCGGTTTCTGCATAATGCAGCCGCCGAACCACCTCGCTGCGCTCGGGGCCGCGAACCGATCGCATCGAGCGACAATTTGAGCCTCTTAAAAGGTGAGCATTTGAGAGCTTGGCGATTCGCGGCCAAGCGCTGAGGCCCATGGCCGAAGCGATTGCCCCCTAGAAGACTACCTTGACCGCAAAAAAACCCGGCATAAAGCCGGGTTTTTGCGGGCGAGGTAGGATTCGAACCCACGGTACCTTTCGGCACAACGGTTTTCAAGACCGCCTCTTTCGACCACTCAGACACTCGCCCAAGTCGTAGACTTGGGCGAGTGTCTGGGCCTTCTTCGCCAAGCTCTTTTCAAGAGCCTGCCTTCGAATCAGACACTCGCGCCAGCGAATGCCTTTTTGCTGCTAAGCAGCGACCCATCTTCGATCCAAGTCTCATATTCGAGAATAATTTTCCCGAAAGGGATGGAAATTATCTTAAAAGTGCCCGGTCAATCACTAAAAACCCTTGCGCTCATTGGCAAAACCAATAAAATAGGAACATACCGATCTAATATCCGTCTAAAAAAGATAAAATCTTAGGGGTGTGCGAGAATGAAAAAATCAATGCGTGTAGTAATAGCAGGCCTGATGGCCCTTGCCCTGCTGGCAGCCTGCCAGCCTGAAAAGAAAGAAATACTAACCGGCCATATTAAGTTTGTAAAAGGTAAGGTTACCTTGAACGGGCAGAAAGCCAAAGCCGGTACAGAATTCAGCCAGAATGATACCATAAAAACAGGAACAAACTCAACTGCCATTCTGCAAATTGGCAAAATTTCAGTCATCGCCATGAAAAGTAAGTCAACCCTGGTATTACACACTTATGCAAAGTTAGCTGATAAATACCAAATCGAATTGAAACAGAGTAAGGGCAATTCGTTTCACAGGGTCGAAAAAGGTAAGAGCAAATATGCAGTGGCTGCCCCAACGGCTGTTGCAGGTGTGCGTGGTACCAGTTTTTCAGTGAAAAGCGATAGTAAAAAATCAACTTTCGCTCTGCTTGAAGGGCGGCTAGAAGTGCATCACAAGAGCGGCAAGTCAGTGGTTTTCAATGAAGGCAAATATGTAAGTACCACTTCAAAGAAGCTGAATAAAACGAAGAAAATGAGTGAGAAGATGAAAAAAAGTCTTACTCTGCTGAACACGCTCAACTTCAGCGACCAGAAGATTGCAGCAAAGGCCGTATCAAAAGACTTATTAAACGAACTCATCGGCAAGAAGCTGGTAAAGAAAAGCAAGGTCAAAAGTAAAGTGATCATAGAACCAAATACCCATATGGGCCTGCGTAAAAAATACGGCAAGCTCTACGAAGTGCGAACCCAGAACGGAATGGTCTACATCGGGGCCATGCGCAAGAGAAAAGGCAAATATGTGGTAATTCTACCCGGCGATGGTGGCCACATCAAGCTGTCAAAAACCCAAATTAAATCTAAACGAGAATTGGCCAGGCCTGGTCAATAAAAACCTGTTTATGGCGCTCTCAAAGCGGGGGCGCCAGTTATTTACCCCGCAAATTAATGACGACGGCCTGAAATAGATATATTTTTCTACCTCATGGCAGTTCGAGAAATAGTCACGATTCCAGACAAGCGCCTCTACCAGGTGTCAGAGCCCATAACTGAATTTAACAGTTCACTTCGGCCTCTGGTGCGAGACATGTTCGATACCATGTATGCCGCCAAGGGTGTTGGGCTCGCTGCTGTTCAAATTGGTGTATTGAAACGAATTCTGGTTATCGACCTTGAAGACGTTGGTTTTGTTAAAGGCGTCTATGTGAACCCCAGGGTTGTCGAGCAGTCAGAAGAAATTCAAGAGGGCGAAGAAGGCTGCCTTTCTGTACCCGGCCTCTCGGCTGAACTGGTAAGGCCCCGCTGGGTTAAAGTGGGTTATCAGAATCTCGAAGGCGACGAAAAGTTTGTAGAAGGTGAAATGCTTATGGCCCGGGCGCTGCTGCACGAGATGGATCATCTAGACGGCAAAGTCTTTGTCGACCAGCTTGAACCCGATTTAAAACTTGAATTGGCCGATGATATCGAATTGATTAAAAAAGGCAAGCTGCCTTCAGAACCGGTAACACCCGGCTATCGACGCAAATAATCACCCCTGGCCAAAGGCCATTTTGCCGGCACGCAACAGGGTTTCTTCTATTACTTTGGTAAACAAGTTCTCAAGCTCTTTGGCTTTGGCCTTGTCTGCTTTGACAATGCCACGGTAGTGCATACGAAAACCATCGATAAAGGCCTGATTTACGCTGATATTGTTTTTGATTAGAAAAACCGGGGTCATCAAATCACGCAGCAGCGATGTTACTGTCTTGCTCATAATGGCTGGGTGCATGTCGTAGAACTCACCCGCCTTGATGCCGGCTTCGAAGAATTTTTTCAGAGCCTCGTTCCACTCATCAAAGAAATCAATGATGATTTGCCACAGCCGGGGGTAGTGGCTTTCGATATCATTAAGTAAAACAACTGAAATACCAATGATCTGCTCAAGAATAAGGGCAAATAGATGTACATAGCGCTCTTGATACGATAATTCTTCTTCGTCTAGAATTGTGCGCTTCTCGCGAATCATCTCGATCACATAGTTGATCACCATGGTGAAAATCTCGTCGCGCGAAGAAAAATGCTCGTAAAGGGTAGCCTTGCTGATACCAAGCTGCTGGGCGATATCGTTGGTAGTTACCCGATGAAAACCATTCTGAATAAAGAATGGCGTCAGAATCTTCAGCCACTCTTGGCGAATTTCGGGGTCAAGAGTGCGGTCTTTGTTAAGTGCTTTGCGCCCCATTTTGGGCGTAACTATCTTATATTCTATCGATACGTAAACAAAAATACACTTGACAGTGCTAATAAAAGAAAATTTCTGCTCTTTCTTACCCCTGCAGGAGTTTTCGCTAAATGAAAGAAAAAGTATATTGCGCCAATTGTGAACATTGTCTGGTAACCCGGGTTTTTGAGCCCGATAACACCAAGTATGTTCTACGTGTTAAGTGTGCCAAGAAGCGCTGGGCCAAGCGTTCTGGTGAAGAAAAACAGTATAAGTACTTCACTGTGGCCCGCCGTGTACAGACTGATTGCCCTGATTATTCGCCCATGGGTGAACCAAACCCATTCATCAAAAACCTGCGCCGCGAGCTACCGGTGAAAGATGAGATTTACACCCTAAAAGAAGAATAGCATAGTGCCACATGCACCTCACCCGGCTGTTAACGCGCGAGTCAATATCAGTCGGGTGGCCGGCTGCTGAAAACCCGAAAAGCAACGATAAATGGTCGCTGATTGCAGACCTGCTATTTTATCTATCAGACTCTAATGAGCACGTGCGCCCGCTGCGCAATACCTGTCTGCAGCTGGTAAAAGAACGCGAAAATTCAATGTCTACCGGCATCGGTGATGGGGTGGCTATTCCCCATGCGTCGGTACCCAATCTTAAACAATCGGCTGCGGCCATGTGTACCCTGAAAGAGGGCATCGAATTCTCAAGTATCGATCGCCAACCGGTTCGTATTGTCATACTCATTCTCATGCCTAAAGAAGAATTTTCGCGCCACATTCAGACCCTGGCGGCCATTAGTGCCCTGCTGCATACCGACTCTAACCGACGGGCTCTGCTTCGCTGCAGCAACGAAGACACCTTATGGAAGAAGCTTAATCAATTAGAGAAAAAGGCAAACTGACATGATATTAGTTTTAAATTCAGGCTCATCTTCATTGAAGTTCAGAGTTTTCAGCCACGAGCTTGATCTCTGGGCCAGGGGCAGAATTGAAGAAATTGGCCCAGATGAGAACTCAATCTTTAAGATAACTATTGAGAGCCACGAGCCCCATAAAGGCAATCAGAACTTCAGCTCACACAAAGAGGCCCTTGAGTTTGCACTTGGCTATCTGCAGAGCCATGGCATGGCCGATGTTGAGGCCATTGGCCACCGGGTGGTGCACGGTGGTGACCGCTTTATCAAAGAAGTGTTAATTAATAAGCAGGTGCTGGCAGAGATTGAAGAGTGCATTCCGCTGGCGCCCCTGCATAACCCGGCCAACCTCAGCGGCATTGAGGCTGCCTCAAACCTCTACCCCAGTCTGCCCCAGGTTGCAGTGTTCGACACATCGTTTCACAGCAAGATGCCCGCCGTGGCCCGCACCTATGCAATTGCTCATGAACTTACCTCTGAGGGCTACAAACGATATGGCTTTCACGGTATCTCACATGAGTTTATTACCAGAAAACTGGCCGGCCTGCTGGGTAAACCTGTTGAGCAGGCCTCATTAATTTCGGCCCACCTGGGCAATGGTGCCTCAGTATGCGCTGTTAAGAATGGGCGCTCGGTTGATACCAGCATGGGTTATACTCCTCTTGAGGGTCTGGTTATGGGCACACGATGCGGCGATCTCGACGCCGGTATTATCTTTGCCCTGCTTGAGTCTGGTAAATATGAAGTAGCCGAGCTCAATAAAATTTTAAATAAAAAATCAGGTCTTTTAGGTTTATCTGGGGTTGATAATGATATGCGCGCCATACTTGAGAAGGTGGGCGACAAAAACCCTCAAATGGCCATTGATGTATACTGCTATCGCCTTGCTAAATATATCGCCAGCTATTCGATACTGGCAGGCAGCGAGGCCCCCTTAGTATTCACCGCAGGCGTGGGTGAGAATGCAGCTTTAATCAGAGAAAAAACAATTGAGTTGCTGGCCGATTTGGGATATTACATCGACAAGGCCAAAAACGATTCGCGCGAGAAAGATATTCTTATTTCAACTGAAAGCTCTAAACCAGTTTATGTGCTGGCCACAAACGAAGAGCGCCTGATCGCAGAAAAGACGCTCTCGTTGTTGAAGTAAGTTGTCTTTAACTACTTATCAATTACCCATTGAATAGGGCATCTTGATAGTCTGGCCTGCCACCCTCATATTAATCTCACCGTTGAAGTTATACTTCTGGTTGCTGAGATCACGTAGTTTGGGTACCAGCTTGATAATGTCTTTGCCACGCAGATTCACTGGCACTGACAGTTCTTTCTGCTGGCCAGATTTCAGTTGAACTGACTTGGTAGACCCATCAACAATTTTGGCATTGGCTGCCGTGAAATTGTATTTAATGCTGCTGAGATCCATCAAAAACTTATTAGAGTTGGCCACGTTGAAGTTCAAGGCAAAAGTAGCTCTTGGGTTGAATGGGTTTAGTGAAGCCTTTTTATACTTGAGAGACTTGAAGCTGATTTTTGGCAGCTTGGGCATGGGTATCACTTTCGAACCCTTAATAGGAACTTCAACCGACTCTTTAAGGCCGGGTACCGGTATAACTACACCAACTTTTCCGTCGAGGCCCACGTTTACCTGGTTCTTCTTGTACAAATCAATCAGGCTTTTGGCAAACTCGGTATAAACAATACGGTGACGAATGTTGAAGTTGCTCTTGCCCTTGCTTTTCACCTGCACGTTTTTCGGATTATCAGCGCTGATCAGTTGTTTACCTTCAACAAATATCTTGAAGGCCAGGCGTGAGAAGGTTATGCTCACAGGCGCCTTATTGGTCATTTCGTATTTAAAGTCAATGTCTGCGCCATTAAAGTCAAAACCAGCCAGGTTGACATCAAGCAGTCTGATATCTGGGGCATACTTTTTCTTTAAATTGTCGAGATTACAACTATAGGTGTAACCCATAACCATGGTTACTACCAGAAAGGTACTTACTTTGAAAGCAAAACGGTTTTTCATCATATAGTTGACGTCTATTTTAATGGCAGCTCTGTCAAATAAAAATGTACAGAGCGGCCACAGGGCCACTTCTGCCCCATGACAATTCATGTTCTGGGCGGGGGCATAGCCGGCTTTGTGGGTGCCCTGGCCGTGAAAAACCAACAGAACCAGGTTGTTCTACACGAACAGAGCTCGCAGCCCTTCAGCTATAGCTCAGGTAAAAATGCTGCCATCGCCCGCAGCTACGAAGCTGACCCGGCTCTCAGCTTCTGGTTGAAAAAAAGCCTGTTGCTCTATCTCAAGATGAACCAGCAGAAACCGGGGCTCTTGCATCGCTGTGGGCTGCTGATTGACCCTTTTGAAATTGACTACTATGAAGATGAATTCACAGCTTCGCTGGCAGCAGAAGATTTAGAGCTCTGGCAAAAAAGCAGAGAGACCTCAATTAAAATTGGTAACTCAAATTATGCAGGTATTCTTCTGCCATCAAACGGGGTTCTCTCACTTGAAAAGCTGCACAGCTACTTCAGCGAACGGGCCCAGATAGCGGGTATAACAATAAAACTAAACCAACAGCTGCAATCACTGGGGCTGAGCTCTGGGGGCATTGAGAATCTCAGGTTTACCTCAGGTGAGATCAGCCTGGCAGCTGATGACACCGTGATCAACGCGGCCGGTTCATGGGCCAGCGCTCTACTTCCGCCCGAACATCAGATACCGCTGATTGCCCATAAAAGACATCTTTATACCATACCCTATGAAGGGGGCGCTGATTTACCGGTAGTCTGGCTTGAAAAAAACAATTTCTACTGGCGCTTCGGTGAAAACTTTATTCTGGCCACCCATGGTGATGAAATCGAGAGAAAGCCCGGTGACTACGAGGTAGAGAGCAGAGAAGAAGAACTTTTTAACCAGGCGGCCCAGAGCTTTCTG
>CAZHLC010000203.1:0-6985 GCA_964532545.1 uncultured Leptospiraceae bacterium
GTATGATGCTGCCCACAAACAGCATAGGCCAGCCCCTCTTTGGCCAGCCTGTGCCCCCTGATCTGTGCAAAGTCAACGGCATAGCTGGTTTGTTTACTCTGGTATTGCCTTTTGGTAACACGGTGCAGCCTGTTTAGACTGAAATCTTTCAGCTGGGCCAGCGACTCAATACGATAACAGTTCACTGAGGGAATGTAAGCAAGCTCATCAGAGCCATGGGCCGGCACCAGCAGAGTGTCTGCTGAGGCCCGGTGAGCCATAATGGCTGCTGGCAGAACCCCGCGGGTAAAACTGATTTTGCCGTCAAGAGATAGACTGCCAAGACAGACGATATTTTTGAAATCATCACTGTTGAGCTGGCCGGCGGCACAGAGAATAGCTACCGCAATGGCCAGTTCACACATGGCCCCCATCTTGGGTAAGTCATTAGGTGCAAGATTAACCACAATGGTTCTAACGGGAAATTCGAAACCACTACTCATAATGGCCGAGCGAATACGGTCTTTCGATTCTTTCACTGCATGGTCGGGCAGGCCCACAATCTTAATATCAAGCTGGCCCGGTATAATACTGGCCTGCACCTCAACCGGAAAGGCCTGCCCCCCGGTTAAACTGATGGTACTGGTTCTGGCAAACATAGAATTACCCCCTTGTATTGCTTCTAATTATGGTAATACCAACAGGTATTGCTTTGGTAAGCTCTCTCTACCAAAGTAATACCCCCTTTGCCGAAAAATTTCCCACATTTTTCGAAAAAAATTCTGTTTTTGCAGATTTTTTATATCCCCAATATTGAGCTGAGGTTTCTTATATAAAAGAGCTTGCTGGGCTTAGCCAATAAACATCACTGGAAATTCAATGATTCGAAAGATCGGTTTTATTATTCTGCTGACGCAACTGGTTGCTTTCTGCTCAGGCCGCTTTGTGAAGCGTGAAGAGCTTAAATTCTTACACGAGAAATACCAGGGCGACTTCATTCTTAAAAAGAAAGTTGATGTAGGTAATAATGAGACTATGAAGGCCGGCACCAAGGTAAAGGTATACTTCAGGTCAGATTCAGAAAGTGTAAAAGTCTATGCCTATAAGGCAAACGAACCCCGCGAACAGGCCATGGGTAAAAACATTATTTATCTTTTTGAGACTGATTTTCCTGATGAAGAGTACGACCGTAAAATCTTTCTGCAGAAACTCGACGATGTGTTTCTGGCCGCCCGCTGATCTGATCTAAAGAAGTTTTATTTCAACCCGTCTGTTCATTTTTCGCCCAGACTCTGTTTTATTATTGGCCAGTGGCTTGCTAGAGCCATATCCCAGTGACCTGATTCGCTTTTTCTTGATGCCCTTGCTAACCAGAAAAGCCCTGACGGCCTGGGCCCGCTTCAGCGATAAGGCCCGGTTATCAGTGGCCTTACCCTTTGAATCAGTGTGGCCGCTGATTTGTACCCGGTACTGCCTGTTCTTTCTCAGAATTTTAACCAGGCGATTCAATTCATGAAACGACTGCCTGGTTATGCGGGCCGAACCTTTCTCAAAGAAAACATTATTGAGTCTGATTTCGCTGCCCTTCTTAACCGGTGACAGTACCAGGTTCATACGATAACTACTGCCCGCCTTATAGAGTTTGATACTCTGGTTTACTGAAAGATAACCGGCCCGCTCAGCGCGCACACCGTACATTTCACCCCGGGGTAACACCAGCTTAAACTCACCGGTTTTGCCATCAGAAAATGTCTGCCCCAGCTGCTTACCATCACGCAGTCTTTCATAGCGCACTCTTGAAGATATGGGTTTATTGTCGCTGGTTAAAACCTTTCCCCAGATCAGGGCCGTGGCATCGGGCTGCACCCGCCGCGGCAGATCAATGCGGTAAATATCACCTTTACTGACCAGCATCGAATAATCACCAGTTGGGCCCACAATGAAATAGAAATCATTACCAGGGGTATTAATGCGGCGACCCAGATTACGTGGTTTTGACCAGCGTTGCCAGCTTTCATCTAGTCGCCTGGTAACATAGATATCATAGGCCCCTTCACCTTCAGGGCGGTTACTTGAAAAATACAGGGTGCGGCCATCGGGCGCAAGATAGGGGGTCGTTTCATCATTCTTTGAATTTACCCCATAACCCAGGTTCTTTGGCTTTGACCACCGGTCGCGGCCGGTGCGAAAGCTTACATAAAGGTCTTCTTTGCCATAAGAATCATTTCTTACCACTGCCATGATCATGGTGGTTTCATCAGCGCCAATGCTGAAAGTGCTGTATGGTGAATTGTTGTAGTAGTTATCAATCTTCAAAGCAACAGGAAAAGACCACCGACCACCTTCGTAGCGCGACCACGAGATACCCTTACCGGTGCTGCCATCACGGTTATAGGTATTAGACATGTAGAGGGTGCGCCCATCGGCAGAGGCCGCAATGGGATAATTATACATTTTATTGTTAAAATACGCGTCTATTCTCTTGGCGGGCTGCCAGGCCCCGGTTATATCACGTTTCGACATCCAGATATCCTGATCGTCGCGCTGCTCTTTGTAGCCGGCATTGCTGGGGTCACCCTGGCGTGCAAAAAAAAGGGTCGAATTATCTGGTGAGATAACCGGGGTCAGTTCGACATAAACAGAGTTAACGGCGTCACCCAGCCTGGTTTTTGAGCCACTGTAGGCAAAAAGTGCAAAACATAAAAACAGGTAGATTAGGCCTCTTTTTGCCATAGTAGTTGATTAACTGATTAATCGGCCAGTCAACGAAATTACAGACAAAAAAAACTTGAACATGCAAAGCCATCAGAAAAGAGTGCTTATGGACCTTGACCCCCTTTTAAGGTTTAAAACTGAGATTAAAAATTCAGGCGATACCAAGGTTCTGGTTCTATATTTCTCAGGCAAAATTACTTCAGATAATATTTTCGATCTTAATCACAAGATTAAAACAATTTTTAAAGAGGGCATCTATAACTGCATTCTCTACCTCTCTGAACTCGAGTATATAAACTCAACGGGCATTGCCATGCTGCTCACTATTGCCAAAACCATTGAACAGAACAGCGGCAAACTTGTTCTGACCAAACCCACTTCTTTTGTAAAAGACCTGTTCGATATGACTGACCTTGACACCCGCTTTGAAATCGTAGAAGACGTAGACAGCGCTCTAGCCCTTTTCAAATAATTTTGGCCGCGCAAATTGTATTGACCTGGTATTTCGATGTTGAAATCTCGCAGTCAGACAGTCAAACGTGTCAAGATACCGTATCAAAAACCCTACCCTATCTACAGAGCCTTCTATCACCACAACCAGATCAAGATATAAGTATTTCGTTGATATTAATTGATGACAAACATATTACAAATCTTAACGCAGAGTTCAGAGGCCTGAAAAAACCAACCGATGTGCTCACATTTACTGAGATTTTTTCAGACGAACCAAGAGTTGGCAGCGAGGTAGACGCAGAGATTTATATATCTATTGACACTGCGATGAAACAGGCCTCAGAACACAACCTTTCACTTGTTGAAGAATTATCTCTATTGAGTTTTCACGGGCTGTTGCATGCCATTGGTTACGACCATGAAACCTCAGCTGAAGATGCCAAAGAGATGCGTCATGAAGAAGCAAAGCTGCTTCAACTGGCCGGCCTTGAACATGTGCAGCCCATGACCAACTGAATTTTTATAGTATAATATGGAAGAAGTACATACAGTAGAAAAATCTGAAAAGAATTCAAAGCTGAGAACCATTCTTGCGAACATATTCTCAAAGAATGACACCCTGCGTGATGAATTAACCGATTTTTTTGAAGAACAAGACATTCCCCTTTCTAATGACCAGCTACAGATGATACTGGCCATCGTACGAATGCTGGGTTTTGATGCTAATAAGATCAAGGTGCCCGCCAACCGTATGATCAGCCTGCCCCTTGGGGCAACTCTTAAAGAATCTATTCAGGTGATCAAGAAGAGTGGTCACTCGCGCATTCCTGTTTATCAAGAAAAAGATAAACAGAAAGATTTCGTGGGTATTCTCTATGCAAAAGACCTGCTGCCCTCACTCATTAAAAAAGAAGGCCGCTTTAAACTGGCCGACTACCTGCATAAACACTATGTAGTGCCCGAGACCCAGGGTCTGCTGAGTCTGTTACGCGATATGCGGTTGAAAAAGCAGCACCTGGCCCTTACTGTCAATGAACATGGTGATGTAAGTGGTCTCATCACCCTTGAAGATATTCTTGAAGAAATCGTTGGTGAGATTCGCGACGAATTTGACTCAGAGAAGCTGCAGATTAAAGAAATCGGGCTGCGTACTTACCGTATCGATGCATCTCTGCCCCTGAGCGATGTTAACAAACAGCTTGCTATTAACCTGCCTGAAGAGAAATTCAATACACTGGCTGGTTTCGTACTGCACGAGCTGAAAGGCTCGCTGCGCAAAAGAGCCCGGGTCAATTATGGCAAGCTCGAAATCACTCTTGAAAGCTATTCAAACCAGCAGATCAAAACGGTCATCGTAAAAATACCAGCAAACTCTGCCGTAAAATAATGTATGCGATTGTGCTGAAGCGCCAGAAAACCATTGGCGATTCTCTGCTGCTGCACACTCTCACCGAAGCTGGGCAGCTGCAGACCTTCAAACTGCCGGGCATTCTAAAATCAAAAAAACGTTCTTCTTTTTACTTTATTGCCGCAACCATCTGGAACTTTACCACCAGCCAGAGTGAGCGCGATATTCTCATACCAAAAGAAAGCAATCTGCTGGTTGCGCCTGTCGATGAAAATGCCTCTTACAGCGAACTGAACATGCTGGCGTCTCTACTGAAACCAACCAGCATTCTCAGACCCGGGGCCAGCCCCAACAAGGCGATATACGATAAGTTATTCAGAATTATTTCACTCTGGCCAGCGTTTGATGAAAATGGCAGAACTGAGCTCATAAACCATTTCTATCTTTTTTTTATTTATTCGCTGGGCTCGCTGCAGATCAGCACAAACTGCAGTTCTTGTGGTGTCGAGCTGCAGAAACAAGATGTATATCTGCCCACAGAGGGGGCCCTGTGCCAGAATTGTTACAGCAAATTGTTTTCAACCAGGTATGAGTATATTCCCTGGGGGTGGGTGAATTACTACTTCGCTGAGTACGCAAAGAAACTTGACGAGCTTCTGCAGACCAGAGAGAGCCAGGTTGTAACGAACCCGAAACTCTACGAAAGCGAAAATTTTAAAAGATCAGCTGATTTCTGTGAAATGCTTTTTGAGAGCAATCTCAAATGATACCTCTGTACAAACCCTATATCTCTGATAAAGCAAGAGAGTATACAGACAATATTCTGGCAAAAGCAGCCCTTGCATCAGGCGAGTATTCACAGATGGCCAGGGCAAAACTCACTGAGCTTTACGGCTTTAAAAACATTTATCTAACCACCACCGGAACCGGTGCCCTTGACCTGCTGGCTCTGCTTCTAGACCTCAAGCCAGATGATGAAATCATTGTGCCCTCATATACATTTGTTTCAACAGCCGGTGCCTTCGCCCGCTGTGGGGCCCGCATCGTTTTTGCTGACTCGGGCTCTGAACATCCCAATATAACCACTGAAAGTTGTAGATCATTGATTACCGCGCACACAAAGGCCATCATAGTTATGCATTATGGGGGTGTGCTCTGTGATATGAAAGCATTCAGAGGTCTGGCCGAACAACACGGCATACTGCTGCTTGAAGATGCGGCCCACGCTCTGGGCACCCCCGGGGTTGCGCAACATTCTGATGCTGCCATCGTTTCGTTTGATCACACTAAAAACATAACGGCCGGCCAGGGCGGCATGCTGGTTCTGAATAATGCAGATCTGTTAAGACCTGCCGAGCTGGCCTATGAGCGGGGTACTGACCGGGCGGCCTATTTCAGAGGCGAACTTGATTTTTACCAGTGGCAGAGCCATGGCTCTGGCTTTGCCATGTCAGAAATGAATGCAGCTCTGTTGGCAGCCAGTCTCTGCGAAGCGAAAAGCATAACAGATCGCCGTTTGAAACTATGGCAGCACTATGGCGAGAAGCTTCAAATGCCCCCCGGCACAGCAGATACAGTACACAATGGTCACATTTTTTATGTAGTCACCGGTGGTCAGCAAGAGAGTGAAAAGCTCATCAAGCATCTTGCCAACGCTGAGATTGAGGCCGCCCTGCATTACCAACCTCTACACCGTTCAGAGTTTAATAAGAGTCTGGGGGATATTAGACCTCTGCCCCAGGCCGAACACTTTGCTGCAACCCTGGTGCGCCTGCCTCTTTATTTTGAGCTCGAGACCCAACAGGTTGATTACATCTGTGAAAAGATAAACGAGCTTTATAAATGAAAAAGCCTTCTCTGAGTTTTGATCGGGCGGCGTGTTACACACGCCCCTGTCAATTTGTCTACAATAAGTAAACAACTCAAAGAAGGCTTTTACCAACATAATGACTCAACATCTGATAAGCTTAACTTCGCCGACGTCCTACTCTTCCAGAAAGCGAACCTTCAAGTACCATTGGCGATGCAGGTCTTAACTGCCGTGTTCGGTATGGGAACGGGTGTTGCCCCTGCTCTATCATCAGCGAAGTTAAGCCTACCAGACATTAAAAGAAAATTATTTCATTGTTTAACTTTTTGCCATGCTTCTTGCGAAGCATTTGAATGCGCTTCTTTTCGATAATCGAAATAACCATAATATGGTTAAGCCTCACGACCGATTAGTATCACTCGGCTCAACATATCGCTATGCTTATACCTGTGACCTATCAACCTGATGTTCTCTCAGGGGTCTTTAGCCAGGGCCGAAGCCCTGGAGGGAGATCTTATTTTGAGGCAGGCTTCCCGCTTAGATGCTTTCAGCGGTTATCCCTTCCGAACGTAGCTACCCGACGATGCAACTGGCGTCACAATCGGTACACTAGAGGTTCGTCCATCCCGGTCCTCTCGTACTAGGGACAGGCCCTCTCAAATCTCCAACACCCACGGAGG